>JADJBB010000011.1 GCA_016703965.1 Acidobacteriota bacterium | reverse complement strand
GAATACTGGCGGCGATGCCGGTATCTGTGGTGCTGATTAACTTCTCCGCAGGCCTCGCCTTGATTCCTTTCTCGCCTTACTACTTGGGTCACTTTTGGCCGGGGATGGGCGCGTCGTGTAACACAAAATCTGCGGTACGCCGCAATTGATAGAGGAGTTTGAAAATGAAACAGTTATTTCCGCTGTTGGCTTCGCCCTCGCAATCGTCATTGCACTTTCCCTCACTTGCCTGCCAAACGACAAGTGGCGTACCGCCAACGGCGAGTGAGGTTATTTCCCGCGCCTGCCCACCTTTGAACGCGACTAAGTGATCCTCGAAAACTCCCCAACGGTGAGCGGACAAACTACGCGAACGGTTGAACGAGGTCACACCCCTGGTAAAGACCGCATGTTCCGGTGAACTCCCGGCATTGCCCGCCGACCTGCACGCGCTTGAGGACGTTGCAATTCCGGTAATCATCGACGTTATCGCTGACTCGTCCACGAACGACAAGCAGAAAACGTCGCAATCCTATCCGTAGCGGTCGCCCAAGCCGTTCTAGCAAGCGTGAGGTAATCGAATGATCGTCACAGACTTTTTCACCGCCCTACAAGCTGGCAAGGAACTCGCAAATGCGGATACGTGGAAGAACGCCCAGGCGCGCGGCGCAAAACTCGCAATGCTTTTCGGCGCCTTGCTCCCCATCGCCAAATGTTCGGGCTTCTCGGCAATGTCTCGATGGAGGAAATGCTTACCATTGCTAGTGCTGTCTCTATCGTTGGCGGCCTGTTCAATTGGTCGGCCACGCTCGTATCAACCTCGCGTATCGGATTGCCGCCCCCTCCTGGCGATGGAGTTCCCGGAGGGGATGACGGAGTACGAAACGGCGCAGTTGGAGACTATGGAGTACGCGACACCAACCCTACGGATACGTTGCTGGATATGGACTATAAATAATGGCTCACTTTCTCACGAACTTGTCGGCTGAAATCGTCAATACGGACTTTGGCGGTGGGCGGGGGCTTTGGCGGGTGGCAAAACCACTCGTCTATACCTCTGACGTAGCAAATCGGACGATTACCGTCCCGGTTGGCTTCCAGACGGATTTTGCCAGCGTGTTGCGCTTGCCCATCATGTACTCGCTATTCGGCGACACCGCCCACGCGGCGGCCACGGTACACGACTATCTCTATCAATCGGGAATGCTCCCACGTCCGACCGCGGATGCCGTGTTCAAAGAGGCAATCGGCGTCAGTACGAAGCTATCCGGCATCAAGCGTTGGCTAATGTGGGCGGCGGTTTCGCGCCTTCGGCGGCTCGCATTTCGGCGACCAGAACGCCGCAACTACTTGAGGACTTTGCGTGCACGAACTTTTTACGTTTTGCCAAACAGACAAACAGCGGGAAATTGTTAATGCTATCCTGGCCCACGGTTCACACAGGAAAGCGGCAATTGCCCTTGGGATAAACAGGACAAACGTAGACAGTGTTGTGTCTCGTCTAAAGGTTCGCCAGGCCAAAGTCGCCAACCCCGGACCCGTAAAGATTTTCGTCATACCGGACGTGCAGGCAAAACCCGGTGTGCCGTTGGACCATCTTCGCGCGGCCGGTAACTACATCGCCGAATTGGGAGATCATTTCCGATCCGAGTGGCGTTCGCAGATGTTGAAGGAGGAGACGCGCTTGAATTTCAAGGCACAACGCCCCATCTTCAGGTGGCTGAAGTAGGCGCAGTTGCCGCAGCGCTTTCCTTGGCTCGCCAGTTCGCTGGCTGTTTTGATCGAGGTCGGACAGTCGCTGTTCCATAGACGGACTGCCTCTACTGCTTCTCGCTTTGCGTCGCTCATGGATTAGCTCCCAAGCACAGCACCGCCCGGCCAATCTCTCGGTCGTCAGAATCCGGCCCGCTTATTGAAGCGCAGGCGTCTTCGCTATGGACCCAACGCGTCCCATTGCCATCTTGATAAAAAATCGCTTCAAGTCTTTCACCTGCCAGTGTTTCCGGTGTCCATTCTCCTGAGCGAAACTCATCAATCAATTCCTGAAACTTCTTTTGTGTCATAGTAGCCTTTGCGTTCTGCGTGTAAGAATCACTATCGGCCTGTTGCCAATATTTTTGACCAAGGCTCCACGCTCGGAACAGCGCTTTTGTCGCTTTGTCTTCTAGCGCCTCCCGTAGCATCACCTCGCGCTTCTGACTGGCGGAGAGTTGCTGGCGCAGGGATTCAGCCTCAGACATATAATCGTCAGCAGTCTTTTCCAGTCGACTCTTGCAGGCTTTGTGTCTTCGATCATAATTTCCCTCTTATATGTATTGAAATAATCTCGGACATACGAACCATCCGAACAGGATTGATATTGCTAACCATATGGACAGGATGGTCATTTCCAGCGCCTAGATAGACGAATGAACAGCCAAGCATAGAACCATGCCAGTAGGCCGATTCCGATTGATTTAAGAACGATCATTGTGACGGTATCCAAGTGCTTCAGACACGATCAATCCGCTATATGTGTCTTTTGCTATCGTGTTTCCGCACATATGGAGAAGTGCTTTACGCAGAGCCTTGATTTCATCATCCCTGCTTGCAAGTGCGTCAGTCAGTTCGTCAATCTGATTAAACAGCTTGTCATGGCTACCGAGATTGTAATAACGATCTTCGTCCATTAGATACCTCCATTTGAGCAAAAAAATTCCAGCGGAACCCGAAGGCTCGACGCTGGATAAACTCGGCGTGTGCCGAGGTCGGAGGGAGACAACATCATTCTACTCATTTAAAGTAATCTGCGAGTGCCTGAATGTGATTGACACCAGGTATTCAAGCGCATCCCGCAGCATCACCTCGCGCTTCTGACAGTCGTTATATTCTTGGCTTGAAATACGATTGCCTTCAAACCGACGATTTAGTTCGGCTTCAAGTTCGGACTGTACTGCTATAACCCCAGCGTTGTAAGCATCTCTGCACCAATGAATAATGTCTGCTGGTTCCATATACTTAGCATGACTACTGTGCCAATCTTCAAAGCCCTGCGTTGATTCTTTGTTGTATGAGTTACCCATGGCGCTAAGCACATCCTCTATTTTCCGCGTAACCTCGGCACTAGAGTCGTCGCTACAATATATCTCGCCAATCAATTTACGAAGCGTCACTTCTCGCTTCTGACTGGCGGAGAGTTGCTGGCGCAGGGATTCGATTTCTTGTTGCTGTCGTACAACTGGATCCACAACGGCAAAGTTAGTAACTAGGCAAGTGCACTGTGGGCCTGCATAGCCTCCAACACCGGCGAATCGCGGCAATCCACATTTAGGGCAGTTAGTTACCATTTCGTCAGTCCTTTCTGGGCGTAGAGTGGGATCGAGTATTGAGCCATTCTCCCAACGACCACACCATTCCATACATTCTTTACTGCGTGGGTAATAACGTCAGCATCTGGGCGATTCTCGTGAAGCCAAGCAACAGGCTCCTTCTCGCATAGGTGTACTCGCCAAGGTCAGCGGTGGCGGAGAGTGCTTCTTCTGTCCTCTGGATTGGCCTCGTCTGTGCTTGATGGTATTCTAGCGCCTCCCGCAGCCGCAGGTTATCGGCCTGCTCCGCTGCGAGTTTCTTTACGCACTCGGCCAGCTTGCCGAGAAGTTCGGCTATATAGTCGCACTGAACTTGGCTCATTTCACACCCCCAAATAGCCAAATGATGTCCAGCGACAGCATGGCCCAAACAACTGAAAAACCTACGGCACTCAGGCCGGCGAGATATTTCATTCGCCAACCTCCCGTAGCATAACGGAAATAGCATGATTGAAACCATGCCGGTATCCGGCGACGTAGGAAACAAGTCCGACCAGGGCGACGGCGACCCCGGCGACGATTGCGATAGTATCAATCCCCATAGTAGTCCCTCCGCGGCGACAGGCGCAGCGACCTGCGCAGCAACCTGCGCAGCAACACGACGATAAGCCCGGTCACAAGAAGCAAAGCGCCGCTGGCGGTCCCCAACTTGTTGTCGATCAGGTACATGGCTGCAAGGCCGCCGGCGATGTACGCCTTTGGAAGAAAGTTGTAAAGCCAGGTTGGAATCATCTTGAACCTCCTTTGAGTTGTTTCAACTGCCCTCTGCTTATCCAGAATTGTTCGTGAGTCTCAACGGCCAGGTTGAACAGCTTGGCCGCTACCTGCCCGCCTTTCGCCGCAATTGCGCCGTCCGGTGTCAGTAGCGCGATCGTCAGCGGTTCGCCGTTCAGCGTTATCGAGAAACCGGAATCGAGTTTTGCGGAGTAGACCGGCACGTTATTCGCCCTTTCTTTTCTTCGCGGCCTGTTCGTACTCCCACTCGTGGAAGCAATCGGCATCGCACCAACGGGGTTGAGAGTTCGCGTTCTGCGGCAAATGTTCGCCGCAGTAAAGACAGTTGCCGGTAGCGGCCGGGCCTTCGGGTTGTCGCATACGGAGCAGGGCGGCATAGGCCGCTTCGTTTTGCTCGTCGGCGCGGTCGCATACATCAGCCATTGTTTTCCCCCATGAGTGCCGCCCAAGAAACCGGGAAGTGGGGGGCGACGATTTCCGCAATACGCTCGGCAACCTCTCGCGTTTCGAGTTGCGCGTGCGGGTCCAGGCGCAACTTGCACGCCCGGCAAATGGCCGCGAGGGACGCGGTTTCAATCCACTCGGTCATCATGTTTTGCGGGAGAATCGCGCGGGCCTGTTCCGGTGCTATACCAATCGACAACAATTCGTCATACCCGGCAAGCGAAGTGGTCATAACCTGATCGAAAATTACATCGGCCTGGCGTTGAATTTCCTCCGGGGCGGTTCCAGCGGAGCCTTGCTTTACGGACTCGGCACGTAACCGCCAAATCAGCCGGAAGAACTCAGGCTCAGAATCCACATACCGGCGTGATGTTTCGTTACGGGTAATGCCGACCATGTGCTTGAACCACTGGCGCGCAACGAAGATGGGCGCTTTGATGCGCAGGCTAATCTGTGGGTGGCTGAACGGCGTCCAGTGCTTGTGCTTCGCAAGGTAGCCAAGCAGCTTTGCATCTTTGTCATTGAGGCAAGTTTCCAGAAAGAAGCCTTTGCGCTCGACGTTCCAGGTGCTTTGCTTGTCCATGCTCACGCGCGCCGCATTGACCACGGATAGATCGGACCCCATTATTCCGATTTGCGTTGCGGAAATACCGTTAAAGATCACTTGAGGTACCTCGCTTGCTGGTGGAAAAAGTCTTTGACTTCCAACTTTTCGAGTTTCCGTTCCAGCACCGGCAATACGTTCTGCCGCATGTGCATTGCAGACTCGCGCATTTCGGCTTCGTGGCGGCTTGCAGTTAGCAAATCGCGGCGTGCTTTCCACAATTGCAATTTAACGAACATAGTGTCTCCAAAAAGGTATAAGTTGTTAGCAGTTGCTAATAATCAGGCGTAAATAAATTGCCCCTACTGCGGGCGGTCCTTCTCGGCCATTGCCTTGAAAACGTCTGTAGAAAAGCGAATCGGAATTGTAGCAAAGTTCACGAACGCGATACGCATTTTTGCAAGGTGCCAATTAAATAATTTTGGCAGGGTGTAATACTTCTGCAATTTATTGGTCATTCTGCACCCCCAATCCATTGCCAGAGAATCGCCGACGACCCACGGCCGGTGGGCTTATTCTCCGGTAGGCGGCGAACAAGTCCCTTACGCTCATACCGATAGAGTTGGTTCAGGCACGTTTGCGCGAAAACGTCCAGGTGCCGGCTGCCTTCCGGTGCGGTATGCGGCTCTGCGAAAAAGGCGGCGTAGCGTGCTTCCGCATTGCTTGACTTTTTCTGCCCGCGGCCCTTGTAAGACTTGGCAACATCGGCAAGCGATTTAGTCGGGGCTTTCGGGCTATCAGCCTTGGCCTCCCTTTCCAGCGCGTCGGTGAGTTGTCCGAACGTAGAAGAAAACATGCTCATTTCCTAACTCCCCTGTAGCCGTGCTTCGGCCTTGAGTGCGGCATAGGCTACGCAATCCTCAAGTGAATCCGGGTGCGCTGCTTCCGTTTGGCGGTCGCGCACGTCTTTGAGCAATTGCAGCAAAAGCCAACCGTCAGATTCTTTGAGGGCATTGCCGGTGATGACATTGAACGCGGCAACGGTCCTGCCCATGCTGCGTTCCCCGCCTTCACTGTCATACTGCTTGCCGCGTTCCTCCATAATCTCGGCGGCGCGAAACAGGATATTGGGGGCGGTATTGTGTTTCACCTTCATGCTTTCACCCCGCTTACCGTTGAGTCACTGTTGTACCGGCCGCGAACGGCGTAACCACGGTCGACCGGGACAGGCTCAGACTTGTGGAAGATCATTTGCCCAATCCGGCAACCATCATGCAAGCGGATGGTATGGAACCTCGTAAGATTCTTGAGTTCCAGGGTAAGGACGCTCCCGTTCCAGTGCGGATCGCACCACGTCGCCAGGGCATTTTCAAGGCCGATGCGGGCGCCGGAACTGTTCAGTTTGAACTCCGCGCTCACGTCAGCCGGGAGGTTGAACTTTTCAGCGGTGTGCGCAAGGATAAATTCACCGGGGGCGAGGTCAAAGAAACCGCCGTCAAGGTGAACCGTGTGCATGTCAAGCGCCTGCTTGTCCCGTAGCGAGACAACGCGGCCCTTTACCCCCGGCACCAACTGGCGTTCGACCATGATCGTGCTGCCAAGGTGAACGTCGATACTCGTCCCGTTCACGTCTTGCAGGGCGACGCCCTCGACAACCCCGCGCACTACAAACTCGCAAAGTTCATTGTAGGAAACCAGACTCATTTTTCATTTTCTCCAAGTTGTTTATCAAACGGCAAACGGATTTTAGCAAACGCTAAATGTTCATGCAACAGTTTTTCGCTTCATTGCACTGAAAAGTGCTTCTTGAACTGAGCATTTTTTCTCAAGCACCTTTTGAACCGCCTCGTCTACTGTCCCTTCGGCCACAATGTCGTATATCAGAACCTTGCGATCGTGCCCGCTTTGTAGCTGGCGAACCGGGCCAATGCGCTCGGTTATCTGCTCCCGGTATTCCAGGTTGAAGTCGGACGAAAAGAAAACGATGATGTTCGTAATATCCTGCATTCCGTCGAAGCCATGCCCGATGCTGGCGGGATGCCCAAAGCCGTAGGGGGCTTCGCCTGCCATGAACTTCTCAAGGCCGGCATCGGTCGCCAGATCAACGCCTTTCGGAAATGCGCGAAGCAACCGCGCCAGGTCAGACTTAAAGTTGTAAGCGACCAACAGGGGGAGGCCGCCGGCTTCTTCGTAAATGTCCTCAAGCGCCTGTATCTTCTCGTCGTGCACTTCCGCCCACTCGTCCGTTTCAGGGTCCGTATAGATCGCACCCGCGGCAAGCTGGCGGCATTTCATGGTCATGCTGCTTGCGGTGAACGCCTCGATGCCCTTGTTACCAATCTCGATATACATTTCCCGTTCCATCTTTTTGTAGAGGGCGCGGGCCTTATCCGGCATGTCGACCATAACGGTAAATCGCAACGGTTCTTGCAAATCGGGAAACCAATCTTTCGGGTCAAGCGCCAGGCAAACGTCAGCAATCCTTGAATTTATCTCGGCTTCCGCACCTAGCTTTGGGCGCAACTCCCCGAATTTGTCGTTTTTGTGCCGCATAACGCGCTCAAACCATCGTTGCTCAAACGCACCATAGGACCGACCTAACCGGCGGCCGGCGTCTATGAAAAAGAGTTGCCCCCACAAATCTTTTAGCCCGTTGCTTACCGGTGTTCCGGTGAGTTCCATAACGCGGCGAACCGCGGGGGAGCAAACGACACGCGCCAGGCGGTCGGCGCGCATACTACTACCCTTGGTGCCGTGCAGGTATCTTGAGCCGTCTTTCTTCTGGCGAACGGAAATGCGTAGGCTTTTCAGCTTGGTCGACTCGTCTGGAACGACATTGGCAAAGGGCCACTTGTTCCCGAAGTGATCGAGAAGCCAGGGTATTTGTTCGTAGTTCGTTGTGAATAGCGGAACGTCCTTTGACAACGCCGCGAGTCGTTCTTGCTCGTTCCCGACGACCGCAGAGATTTCAAGGTGCCGAAAGTCCGACCACTTCTTTACCTCTTTCGGCCAAGTGTATTTCGCTACGCGCTTGGTGGCGAATATGATAGTCGGCCGCGACTCCCCGGACAGGTAAATCGAATCCAGGGCGGCGAGTGTCGCAACGGTCTTTCCCATACCGGGGCGGGCGAATATCGCGCACCGCAAGTTGTTGACAAGGTGATCGGTCGCCAGTTGGCCGTAAGCGCGGGGGGTGTACTTCACTCAAAGACCTCCGGTTCGCCATGCTCAAAGTCCGAGCAGTAGTCAGCCGGCGGTATCTGGTCCGTTGGGTCACGCCAGGACGGTGCGCCGCAAAATACGCAACGGAATGGGGCTACCGGAGTGTGCCGGTGGAAAATGCGTTCCCAACCCTCGCGGAAGGCGTCGGTAGCCGCTTTGGTCGTGAGCGAATCGCCGGTAATATCGTTCCGGCTCATGCTACTTGGTCCTCTAATTCGCGCTCGATTGGCGGTACAAGAACAATCACGGTTCCCCCTGGAAACTCACCTTGCGCAAGTGCCGCGGCTTGGGCGAAGTCTTTTACTTCTTCGTGTTGCAGTTTGAAAATTGATGATTTTCCGGCAGCATCGCGCACCACTATGCGAAACTCTTTTGGTGTGGTCATTTCAGTAACTCCATGAGCGCGTCGACTTCTTCGTAGGTGCTTACAACATCAACCGTTTCGCCAAGGGCGCGCATTCGTTTGTGTTCGCGTGCTTGTCCAGGGCGGGGCTTGCCACCTGGTCGCTTTTACCTCTACCCAACTACAACGCGTTGGGTGCATGATTCTCCGGTCGGGGCAATGCCGACGGCCGACCCATTCGGCTTTGCGCACGTCGCCTCCGTTCTCCCGCACACGCTCGATAAGGTAGGTTTCAATGTCGTTTTCGATCACTTCTGTAAACCTTTCGGTGCGTAGAGTGGAATTGTGTAACGCTCTACCTGTTTTGGGTTTGCACGCCGCCATAATTGTTTTACAACGTCAGTACAACAATCGCTCATAGTGTTAATGCTCCCACCCTTGTCATCGTCACGTAGCCAAGCAACAGGGTCCCCAAGCCACGCCTTCAGCGCGGAGTCGTCTGGCTGGATAGCGAGTGCTTTCTGTACAGCTTCTTGATACGCTGTATTGCTTCCGTTTTTGGATAGAAGTAACAGTTCTCGCATCGTCGCTATCTGCGCGGCTTGCTTCTTGATGGTCTGATGTTGGAATTCGTTGGCCTGTCTTGCCAGCTTCAACTCCTCATTGAGGCCACTTGGCTCGCACGCCAATAGGCCGCCTGGGTCTTCTACCAAGTGACGCTCGATCCAGTCTTTCGGTTGTTCATAGGTTGTCATAGCTTTATCCTTGAGCGCAGAGTCGTCAGGCTGAATGGCGAGGGTTTCAAACGCTGTGCGTGTTTCTAGCGATAGGTCGTCGTCATCAAGCCGCAAATCCATAGTGTCTATGAGTCCTTCAAGCGCCTCGTCCTTCGCCTTACAAGCCTCCAGTGCTGCGTCGAGTTGCTTCTTAAATTCAAAACAGCGGTGGAAAGCCATTGCCACCTCATTCGAGATTGCGGGTGCGATAACGCCTGTTTCAACCCCACGCCCTGACAGAAAAAAGTTGCTCTTTTCCTCGTCAGTCTTACAGTCACAAAATAGCTTGCTCATTTCTACTCCTTTTTCAACTCCAAGGAAAAGTTCCTCCACGCCGGACGTTGATGCTTCTCGTACTCGGCAATCTGCTCCTGAGTCATTTCTTCGGGGCAGTATTCCAGCATCAGTTCGTCAATCTTGGCTTGCGCGGCTGACAGTTGTTGTTTCTGATCAACGATGACTTCACTCATGGTCATTGTCAGATCAGTACGTGGGTCATCAATGGCTTCGCCAATACATTTCAATTCTGCTTTTAAGGTAGAGAGTTGCTGGCGCAGATTGTCAATCCACCCATTAGGACTATTTGCAGCAATCCAACCGTGAAGTTGCTGGCGCAGGGATTCGTACTTTTCATTCAATGCATGGTTTTCACGTTCTAATGCGTAGCAGTAATCTTCATGTGGCATTTTGGCTACTCCGGGTAGTTATTAAAATCGCGCTTCGGAAGTCCGTGTTGTTCTCCGCAAGCAACGCCGATAGCCAGAACCTTACGCAGACAGGCGAGAGCCTCCGTATCGTTATTGGCACTGGCCCATGCGTTTTCAGCACGCGCAAGATGAACGCGCATCAGTGTGAGGTAGCCTCCGACGCTCTGCGGATGATCTTCAATGATTCCCCACTTCTGCTCTTGGTAGTAACGCTCTGTACCAATAGCGTCATACACATTGGCACGAAGCGTCGGAAGTTTTTCTTTGTTTGAGTCTTGAGTATCCATCTCGCTCACCTTATTAAGTACAGTTGAAATAGCCTTTTCAATCTTGCGTAGCTGATCTTGACATTCTTCTTCTGTGTCTTGCATCATCTTGATTCCATACAAGTAGATTTCATGCATCAGCATAGCTTTGGTGATTTGATTTTCCATTTGATTCTCCTTGGTAAGTTGTTTGTAATTCCCGTGCTCTTGTTGCGCTTTGGCTAATACTTGTTGCATTACTGGACGTAGGCTCATTTCATTCCTTTCGGTGCGTAGAGTGGAATTGGCTTCAGCAATTTGTAATCAGTGTCGAAGTTCTCCACATACCCGCGATACCTATAAACCCCAGTGGCGCTTTCATACCTCCAAGAAACAGGCTCCCCAAGCCACTCCTTGAGCGCGGAGTCGTCGGGTTGGATGGTGAGTAAATCTTCTGCATCATACGTGTTGTATTCGCACTGACCGCATGGCGTCCAATAATCCGGTTTCTCAGGCGTCTGCTTTGCGATCTTCTCGATGAAGGCATCCTTCACCTTGATCGCGGCCAGTGCTGCGGCGAGTTGCTGGCGCAGGTCAGCAAGTGGGGTTGCTTCAAGTGCTTCACCAAGAACCGACTGAACAACCTGCTCTATCTGCTCAAAGTCTGTGTCAGACACTTCGCAATAGTCATCGACCCAACGTAGTAGTTTTTCAAACTGTTCCTTCGAATGTTCTTTTTGTGCAGCAAGTTTAGTCATCCAGCTTGCTGCAACGACCTCGACTTTGCGCGGAAACTCAACCTCCTTGATTTTTGCGATTTCAGCCAGTGCTGCGGCGAGTTGTTGTTTCTGCTCAACGATCACTTCGCTCATGGTCATTGTCAGATCAGTACGTGGGTCATCAATAGCCTCTCCGATACTCTTAAGTTCAGTTTTTAAAGTGACGAGTTGCTGGCGCAGGGATTTGATTTCAGCCTTGCACGCATTGTGGTCCCATACTTTCATCTTTTTCTCCTGTGTACTGTGGAAGGGTGCTGTCACCGCCCTTGGGCATTACTTAGGCTGGGCCTGTTCGCGGGCGACGCAGGCCGGCGCTGCCTTGGCATACTCGCTGGTGCAGAGAACAGCCAGCGCGTCTTCCTTCAGTCCGAGACCGGAGAAGCTGCGACTGGTTTCACGGATTCCGCACTCGTCGTCTTTCCAAGATGTTCCAACTGAAAAGCCAAAACCGACCCCAGCGCCACCAACGGTACTGGACCCCATACAGGGGGCAGTCGGATACACATTGCCGCTGAAGACCGACGGGACGTTTTTGACGGTGTAGTCACTCTGCTCGATACGGGTCGTGGTCTGCGTCGGGATGGGTGCCGCATTGACCGTCAGCGAATTGCCACCGTTGCTCAGGGTGTTGCCGCCCGAGTTGGAAGTGGATTTGCTGAGCGAGCCCGAGTTTGCCGAGCCGCCCCCGGCGAAAGCCGCCGCGTTGTTGCGGACGTCGGTCGAGATGCGATTGGACACATCGACGTTGGTGAATTGCGCTTGGCCTTGACCCTGAAGCTGACCCTGTGCCTGACCTTGAGTTTGTGTCAGAATGCCGCCGTCACCGGGTGGATTGTCGTTGCCGATGCCGACAGCAAAGGCTGACCTCATAGTCAGGGATGAAACAGCCACGAGGGCCGAGAGAACAAACACTTTGATGCGCTTCATTTCACTACTCCTGCAATGATGACTGTGGCCGACAGTCGGCGGTGTTGCTCATTTCAAGCCACGCCTTGAGCGCGGAGTCGTCTGGTTGGATGGCGAGTGCTTCAGTAGCAATACTGCTACACTCACCTGCGGATAGAATGCAACCGTTGTCTGCTTCCAAGTATTCAATTTTGGAAAGCGCCTCGTCCTTCACCTTGATCGCGGCCAGTGCTGCGGCGAGTTCATGTTCCATCGCGTCTAGCTTGTTTCCATGCGTCGAACTTTGCCTCAACATTGCCGTTTGCTACATTTTTGGCTACTTCAAGATCATCAAGTGCTGCGGAAAGTCGCTGGCGCAGGGTTCGTTCTCAAGTTCCTCTTTAGCGAGTTGATCGCGGTATGCTTTGAATAAATCACTGTTCATTTCTTCAACTCCAGGAAAAGTTTCTCCACGCCGGACGTTGATGTTTCTCGTACTCGGCAATCTGCTCATTAGTCATTTCTTCTGGCAGTATTCCAGCATGAGTTCGTCAATCCTGGCTTGCGCGGCTGACAGTTGCTGGCGCAGGGATTCGACAAGATCAGCACGGATGTACTTCACGTCCGATTCATGGACGCGGTCTTGGCACCATGTAACATGCCCAAGCCACTCGCTATCTTCGTCGTCGCACACCTGAAGATATATTGCGTCGTGTTTCGTTGATTCGCTCATAGCTTCGGCTCCGTGACAGCGCGTTGATGTTTTTCGTATTCCGCTAGTTGCTCCTGAGTCATTTCATCAGGGCAGCATTCAGCATCAGTTCGTCGATCTTGGCCTGCGCGGCTGATAGTTGCTGCCGCAGGATTCGATCTTTGCGTCATCTGCTTCGCATGGATAGTTATTGAACAAGTGGTTATCAGACAAATCCTTAATCATTTCCCTTGCTCCTTTGCTGCGCGGTAGAGTGGCATACAGCACTTTCCCCTTCCGGGCAATGCCCTAACCTCCGCACCGTGGTCTATTGCGTACTGACAGCGACCGTCGTCACGACAAGGCTCCGCATGGCACAGGCGCACGTCCTTTAGGTCATCTGTGGCGGCGAGTGCTTCCTCTATTCCTAGAACTGTGCCAAATTCAGGAACTTGTGCCACGCAATACTCAACCGCTATCCGCAGTATCACCTCGCGCTTCTGACTGTCGTTATATTCTTGGCTTGAAATACGATTGCCTTTCAAACCGACGATTTCGCTCGGCTTCAAGTTCGGCCTGT
>JADJBB010000010.1 GCA_016703965.1 Acidobacteriota bacterium | reverse complement strand
CGCGATAATCAAGAAATTTTCGCCAATTTACCTTTGATTTAGCAATTTGCCAAGTCAAATCGCAAACGAACGTGCATTTTTAGCCGATAGCGAGGCGATCAGCACTTAGCAAATAGCAAGCTAACCCATAGCTAACCCATAGCTAACCCATTATGGGTTAGCTGTAAGTCATTGATTTCTCATCCGAATCCTATAGCTAACCCATACTACCCATATATTTACTTAAAAACCTCCTGGGAAAAATAGGAACTTAGCAAGACGCTAAGATTAGCAGGTAGATAAGGATTAGCAGATAGCTAAGGAAAAAAACCCCAGGAGGTTTTGAGGGGTTTTTTATGGGCGTATGGGTATTGTTTGTTTGAAATCAAACACTTACGGTACTTATCCACATGGGTTAGCATGGGTTAGCATGGGTTAGCTATGGGTTAGCATGGGTAGGATGCGAATCGTTCTCAACATCCTGGCAACCCCGGTGGAATTGCCCGCCGGCGACTGAAATCGGGCTAGGCGCCCTGCCGGCAATCCGCCCGTTGGGCAGATACCACGCACCTTAACATCTAACCGAAACTTTAGCAATAGCCAAATTAAAAAACATTTGCTAATATGGCAACATGCAAACTGCGAACACTCTATTAGAGGACATTGGGGCCGAAATTGGCTTTACCGCAACCTCGGCCCTCTGCGGATGGTATGGGGGGCGGAAGGTCTATATCCCCAAAACCGAATCGGCCGGGCATCACATCGCCAAAGTCATCGGCTTGCGGCAAATGGCCGCCCTGGTTCGGGCCTTCGGTGGGACGGATATTTTCGTACCGAAGGATTGGCACTCGCGCCGCCTGCGCCGGGACCGCGTTGTTCGTGATCTTCTGCGCCGGGGGCTAAGTACGCAGGCCATTGCCTTGAAAACGAACCTCACAACGGCGCATGTTTGCAATATCCGAAACAGCCTTGAAGAAACGGGCCTGCTACAACGGGTATTCACGAAGCCTAGCGAAGATGATAGCTGACCTTGACGCGCTATCCGCCCGCGCGGTTGCGGGGGATGGTCGCGGCGGAAAGCGACCGAACTCAGGCCGACGCAAAAAAGATGGAAGCCCGAACGCAACCTCCAAGCAACTTACCTCCCCGGTAGAGGTCCGCACGGTCGAACAGCTACTCGCTGAGGGACCACCGCCGCCGATGATTACGGTTGGTGAAGATGGGGGCGGGAAAAGTGGCGACATGGGAAGCCTGGCATTCGTATTGCCCGACAACCCGGCCGCCCTCTACGCCGGCGCCAAGGCGCGTAAAGAAGTTGCCCTCGCGGCGAAAGCCGAATTGGACTTCCGCATAAAGAGTGGCGAATACCTACCGCGCGATGCGTTTCGTAGCGCCGTAGCCAAAGTGTTTCAGTCTGTTGCCCAATCGCTGCGTTCGATACCGGACAACCTTGAACGGAAATTGGGCGTCGACCCGACACTTGCCGAATCTGTTGGGGTGTCTATTGACGAGACAATGGGCGACCTGGCCGACGAACTAGAAAAGATTTTCACCAAGTCAAATGAACTTTCCTCCGCGGATTGACAATGCTACTTCTAAAACCGATTTCGTTGCGTGAAGCAAATTCTTTTGTTCTTGAAAAACACCGCCACCATAAGGGGGTGCAAGGGTACAAGTTCGCTATAGCTGCCCTCACAAAAGAAATGCGCGTTTGTGGTGTGGTGATAGTTGGTCGGCCGGTGTCGTACCGCCGGGATGATGGGTTTACCGCAGAGGTTTCTCGCTTGTGCACTGACGGTACCCCCAACGCTTGCTCCTTTTTGTATGCCGCCGCCGCCAAGACGGCGTTTGGTATGGGGTACCGCCGCATAGGCACGTACACCCTTCCATCGGAGGGGGGTGCCAGCTTGCGGGCTACGGGGTGGTGTTTTGTTGGTGCGCGTGGTGGTGGTTCTTGGAACTCGAACACCCGATTGCGGGTCGACAAAGCCCCAACAGAGGTAAAGCATTTGTATGAAAAAGTGCTCCCGTCCTACTTCTCAGATTTGCTATGAACTTTCCGCCGCGGATTGAAAACCGTGCCATGGCTGACATGGCGGGCGCGTTCGCCGCTTTCCGGCCGCCAAAGAGGGTGTCGGTAAGCCAAGGCGCGCACGAATCGCTGTTCTTGCGACAACCTGGCGGGTATGTCGGCCCTTGGGCGCCTGACGAAACGCCGTACATGGTCGAACCGATGAACATGCTTGCCAGCAAGCGGCATGAAGCGGTGGCGTTCGTCGGTCCAGCACGCACCGGCAAGGCGTTGGACGTTGGCACTCCGATACCTACACCCGACGGGTGGACGACGATGGGCGCCCTAACGGTCGGTGACGAAATCATCGCCCCGAGCGGAAACCCAACGAAAGTCGTTTTTGTCACCGGGTACCAGCACGATCGGCCATGTTACCTAGTCGAGTTTTCGGACGGCGAAACTGTCGTCGCCGACGCAGACCATCGGTGGGGTGTAGAGCGGTTCTACTGGAAAGCCCCGAACTGGCGGTATGAAATCAGAACTACGACTGAACTCCTGGCGGACCTTCACTACGGCGTGAAAGCGAACGGACGTGCGCGCTTTCGGTACCACATCCGCAACACAGCACCAATAGAACTGCCGGAAAGGCAACTGCGGCTCGACCCGTACCTGTTCGGGGTGTGGTTGGGTGACGGTTCAAAAGCGCAGGCCACTTTATCCTGCCACGCGGACGATGCAACTCACTACATACCGTTGTTTGAAGCGCAGGGTTTCAAGGCGTCGCCGAGGAAAGATAAAGGGAACACCCTTTTCATACACTTTGACCGCCGCGAGATACTGACCACGCAATGCCAGCGCGGGCATGTGTTCGCCGAGGTTGGGCAGGCAAAAAACAAAGCGTGCATGGAATGCCTCCGCCAAGGACACCACAGACGCAAATACGGCAAGCAGATGGCGCCGCTCGGGATGTTCAATGACACTTTCCAATCACGGTTGACGGACATTGGCGTACTCAACAATAAGCACATCCCGCAGGACTACTTGCGGAGTTCCGTCGAGCAACGGTGGCAACTCCTTCGGGGTTTGATGGACACTGACGGTTGTAGCTCGCAGGAAGCAGCGTCAGCTGAATTTACGACCACGCTTCCCGCACTGCGGGATGGGTTCTGCGAACTCGCCCGGTCCCTTGGTCTGAAACCAAAAACGGCCGTGAAGGCAACAACATGGGAATACAAAGGGGAGAGCAAAACGGGTACCGCCTTCAGGATTACGTTTCCGATCCCTGTTGGGGTTGAAATATTTTCCCTACCCCGTAAGGTTGAAAAGACGCAGCACGCGAAAGTGGACGTCAGCTTCCGAGCGATCGTGGGTATTACGCCGGTCGAGTCTCGCCCGGTAAAGTGCATCCAGGTCGCAGACGAGTCACATATGTTCCTCGCTGGCCGCGCGATGATCCCGACGCACAACACCCTTGGCCTCTTGGACGGTTGGTTTGCGCGTAACGTGGTGTGCGACCCAGGCGACATGCTGATTCTGCAAATGACTCAGGACAAGGCGCGGGAGTACAGCAAGACCCGCATAGACCGGGCTATCGTACACTCCCCGCAAGTGGCCGAACTTATGAGCAAGTCGGGCCACAACGACAACACGCACGACAAGCTGTTCAAGCACGGTATGTTCGTCAAGATCGGTTGGCCCACGGCGACACAGCTATCCGGTTCCGATTACCGCTACGTCGCGTTGACGGATTACGACCGTATGCCGGATGACGTGGACGGTGAAGGTGCGCCGTATGGCCTGGCGCTGAAACGCACGCAAACTTTCATGTCCCGCGGCATGTGCATGGTTGAGTCGTCGCCTGGCCGCCCGATTGTCGACCCGACATGGAAGCCGACGACGCCGCACGAAGGCCCGCCATGCACCGGCGTCGTCGGCATTTACAACAGATCGGATCGCCGGCGGTGGTATTGGCCCTGCCCGGACTGCGGGGAGCATTTTGAGGCAAAGCCTGGGCTTGAACTGTTTGGACTGCCCGACGAGGACAATCTAATCGAGATAATCCGCGAGGCCGATATAGACGAACTGGCGGGAAAGTACAACCGGATTATTTGCCCGCATTGCGGAACGCTGTTAGAGCAGAAGCATAAGCACCCAATGAACCGCCGCGGTAGGTGGGTCGGCGACGGCCAATACATCACGCCGGATGGTGAGGTTTGCGGCACGCCCATGAAATCTACAATCGCGGGCTTTTGGCTCGGCGGCGTAGCGGCGGCGTACCAGAATTGGCACTCCCTGGTAGTTCGATACCTGCAAGGTTTGCGCGACTACGTTTTGACAGGCTCGGAACTTGCTTTGCAGAACACGGTAAATACAGATCAGGGTATGCCGTATCTCAGTCGGTTGCTTGCGCAGTCGGCCAAGGGCGCCAGTGGCCCGGAAAGCCGAAAAAATGGCGGCCTGCAACGGTTCATTGCACCAGACGAAACGCGGTTCGTAGTCGCGGCCGTAGACGTGCAGGGCGGGCAGAATGCGCGGTTTGTCGTGCAGGTCCATGCGATCGGGCCGCACCTTGAACAGTGGCCGCTAGATCGGTTTGCGATAACCGAAAGCACACGAACCGGCGTCGACGGTGGATACGCGCCGATCGACCCTGCAAGCTATCCAGAAGATTGGGACATGCTGAATAAACTTGTCCTTGATGCGACCTACAGGACGAGTGTTGAGGGCCGTGAAATCAAGATAAAGGCAATGGCGATCGACACCGGCGGCGAGGATGGGGTTACGGGCAACGCATATCAGTGGTATCGCCGCCTGCGTGCGGAAAACAAACACTACGGGGTAATGCTCGTAAAAGGTGCCAGCACGCCCACCGCGCCGCTTGTAAAAGAGTCATGGGTTGGCACCAAACGCCACGGCGAGAAGGGGGATATTCCACTCTACTTGCTAAATTCAAATATGTTCAAGGACATGGTTTCCTCGGCGCTCAAGCGAACGCTACCAGGGCCAACATATATGCACATGCCTGGGTGGCTCCCGCGGTCGTTTTACGACGAACTGAACGCCGAAGTACGGGATGCAAAAGGCCGATGGGTAAAAATCAAGAAACGCAACGAAGCGTTCGACCTATGCGCTTACATTCGTGCGCTCTGCGTTCGGCTCGGTGCGGATAAGCCCGCATTTTGGGAGAATCCGCCACATTGGGCGCTACCGCTTGCCGAAAACTCAGGGATTATCATGCGGGAGGACCGCCAGAAGATGCAAGACGGTGGAACAGCAAACGGCCAAACCGCAAATCTACGCCGGCGGTCTACGAAATCGTCATATCTCAAGTAAAAAAAATGCCCCGCACTAGGCGAGGCTAAGTGTGCTGGTCAGGCACTTGGAGAGAGACAAGGAAATCGGCCACGTCTTTCCGTGGTGTCATCCGGGATACGACTATATGCAGGCACGAAGGCAACTGCATACTCCCGGAGGCGTTCTGTAGGAGGTCATGCCATGCTACAACCGCAAGTATACTTTCGCAAATGCGAAAGTCAACCCTATTTGCTTGTTGCAAAAACTTTAGCAAAGTGTAAAATCGGCATCCTCAACCAACCAACTGAAAATAAGGGGATGACGTGGAACTTTTGAAGAACTTTAGAAAGGCCGCAACGCAAGCAGAGCGCGAGCAGTTGGCCGATGCACTTGGAACGAGCATTTCATATCTGTTTGACCACTTGGGAAAGCACCGGCGTATTTCGGTTGACCAGGCCGCGGTTATCGAGGATGTAACGACCGAAATCGCGGCAAACAACGGCGGCACGACGCCGGTAATCCAACGGGAAAACCTTTGTGCCGCGTGCGCGAAATGCCCGCTGGCGTGTTCTGCAAGGGCGGCCCAGGAATTTGCATGAGCGATCGTTTCGGGGCAAACCCCGGCGATTGGGACCACTTCGACCTCGTTTGCGAACTGACAGAGGATTTGTTGCCGGTCGTAAGCAACCCACATGCCAAAAAATCACCTACAAGCAAGATCGCAGGCCCAGGCAAGACCCCCTCACGGTATAACGGGCGGGGGGAAATGGCTGGCTTTCCCGAATGGACACAGCACCAGGCAACCGGCGAGGACATTGCCCGTTGGTCGAAGATCGAGGACTATGGTATTTGTATCCAGACGCGCCGCATTCACGCTATTGATGTGGACGTGGAAGATGCCGACGAGGCCAGCGCAATCGCCACGGCGATCAGCCGACACGTCGCCGACCTCCCGCTGCGCAACCGGGCGGATAGCACAAAATTTCTGCTTTCTTTCGAGTTGCCGGGTGACTTCACAAAACGCCGCTTCAAAACCAAGCACGGCGTAATCGAGTTCCTGGCGAACGGGCAACAGTTCATTGCTTGCGGCACGCACCCCAAGGGCGCTCGGTACGAGTGGCCCAACGGATTGCCGGCGATCTTCCCCAAGCTGACTGCGGAGCATTTTGAGCGCATTTGGGCCGACCTCAATACTCAATTTGGCATCGAGGATAGCGTCGAAGTCGCCAAGGGAATCACCCCGGCTACGAAACGCCTTGCGGCCGACACAAAAGACCCAACAGTTAGCTATCTTGTCGAAAACTGGACAGTTTTTGGCATCGACCGCAGCGGCCGCGTCGACATTGAGTGTCCGTTCAAGGACGAACATACCTCGGACTCAGGTGAAAGCGCCACAAGCTATTTTCCCGCCGGCGTCGGCGGGTTTGAACAAGGCCATTTCAAATGCCAGCACTCGCATTGCGCCCACCGGACTGACGGCGAATTTAGCGACGCTATCGGGATTGGCGCCGCTGATTTCGACGTGATACCCGACTTGCCCGCTACGCCCGGGCAGAGGGTAAAGCAACCGATCCCTACGGCTATCAACCTGGCGCGGAAGATAAGCAAAAGTGGCAAGGTGACGATAGCAGCTACGCGCTCCGCGGTCCTTGCGGGTATTGCCAGAAGCGACCTGTATGGCACTTGGGTTGGATATGACCTATGCCGTGAGGAACTGATGGTCGCGGAAGTCATTGGCGACAAGACTATGGAGAAACGGCCGTTTTGTGACAAGGATTACTACAAGATTTCGATAGCCCTTGAAGAAGGCAACCCACCGTTTGAGCATGTACCTACTGAAATGGTACGCGCTGCGGTTGAGGTAGCCGCGGAGTTCAACGTATTCGACTCGGCAAAGGAATGGCTAAATAGCCTGCATTGGGACGGTGTTGAGCGCGTAGAAACTTTCCTCCCGCGGTACTTCGGCACGGAGGATACACCGTACACACGCGCGGTCGGGATGTATTGGTGGACAGGGCAGGCCGGCCGCGTGAAAGTGCCTGGCATAAAGGCTGATATGGCACCGATTGCGGTAGGCGGGCAGGGCGCCCGCAAGACTTCCGCTGTCCGGGCTATGGCACCAACGGAGCAGCATCATTTGGAACTCGATTTGAGCAAAAAGGACGATGACCTATCGCGTGAAATGCGCGGGAAACTTGTTGTCGAAATTGGTGAAATGAAGGGATCAAACAGCCGCCAGGTAGAGCATGTCAAGTCGTTTATCTCGCGGCGCGTCGACAAATGGGTACCGAAATACAAGGAATACGCGGTCGACTACCCCCGGCGGTGCATGTTCTTCGGCACAACGAACGATGACGAACCACTACCGGATGACAGCACCGGGCAACGCCGCTGGCTTCCGTTCGTCGTACCTGATGACAAATTGTGCGACTCAGGTGGAATCGAGGCCGACCGCGATCAGCTTTGGGCGGAAGCCCTTGTGCTGTTCGATAAGTACGGCATCCGGTGGGAAGAAGCCGAAAAACTAGGTCGAACGGTGCACCGCCAGTTTCAGAAGGAGGATTCCTGGCAGCACATCATCGAGGATTGGCTTTACTGTTCTGATCTTGGCGAGGCGCCAAAGGCCGACCAGGATGGTGGGTTGCGGTTGCATGAAATCATCACCGGGGCGCTTGCAGTCCCGCCGGCGGGCATAAACATTGGCATAGAGCGCCGGGTTGGTGCTTGCCTAAAGGTTTTGGGCTTCCGCAAAGTCGTCCGCGGCCGGCATAAGGTTTGGGTGCCGCCAATAAAATCTCACTGAGTATCAAATCTGTTTGCGATTGATTACCCTCAACAACTAAAAAGGGAACTCTATGGCCGTCACTCAATCCGATATTGACGCACTGAACGCCGCTATCGCCTCCGGCGAAAAGCAAGTTGCGCTCGGTGCGCAGCAAGTCACATACCGTTCAATCAACGAGTTGATTGCTGCGCGAAACGACTTGCAGGCAAGGCTAGACGCTGAGAACGCCGCGGCCGTAAAGTCGAAGCAGACGAAGCTATATTACGCCGGCCGGGGGTACTAATGGCCCGCAAGCACAAATCCCCGCGCACGCTGCGCAAGGTTGAAAACCGATATGACGCCGCCGGCTCTGGTCGGCGAATGGCCGGTTGGAACGCGCCGTCGACCGGGCCGAACAAAGCCGTGGTCGGCTTGCAGAAAATCCGCGATCGCGTTCGGGATGCCGTTCGTAACGATTGGGCCGGCGCCTCAAGCGTCCGTGTGTGGACGACCAATATCGTCGGCACCGGAATTATGCCCCGCCTACGGACGAAAGAAGCCAAGCTAAAAGAGAAGCTGAACAAGTTGTGGAACAGTTGGGTCCCGTTTGCCGATGCGGACGGCGTGCTTGATTTCTACGGCCTGCAATTGCTAGGCGCCCGTACTTGGTTCTCCGGCGGCGAACTGTTCATACGTGAACGCCCGCGGCGCCCATCGGACGGGCTGCCCGTACCCTATCAAGTGCAGTTGCTTGAGGGTGACATGGTACCGTTGCTAGATACGGCAATCTGGCCGGGCCTACAGGCCGGTAATATGATCTACCAGGGCATCGAGGTTAACCCGATCGGCCAGCGTGTCGCGTACTGGTTCTATAAGCAGCACCCAGGCGACAACCCACCGGCTGCAATGCCGCAAGAACTTACCCGCGTGCCGGCTGAGTTCGTTCAACACTTGTTCGACCCGCAACGCCCCGGCCAAATGCGCGGGGTATCTGACATGGCAAGTATTGCGGCCAAGTTGCGCAACGTGATGGACTTTGACGACGCGGTTCTCGAAAAGCAAAAACTGAGCAACTTGTTTACGCTTTTCATTACCCGGGCACTCCCATCCGGTTCCGAAGATAGTATTACCGGGCTGCCGTTCTCCGGTGACCCGAACGAACCTATCGCTGGCCTTGAGCCTGGCATTTCCCAGGAACTTCTGCCTGGTGAGGATGTGAAATTCTCAACGCCTCCCGACGCTGGCGCGAACTATACCGATTTCATGCGAATGCAGAACCTCGGCGTCGCCGCCGGCATGGGAACGCCTTACGAACTTCTCTCTGGCGATGTGAAAGACGTATCCGATCGCACGCTGCGCGTTCTAATCAATGAGTTCCGCCGGCTTTGCGAGCAACGTCAGTGGTTGTTATTCATTCCTAAAATGTGCCAGCCAGTGCGCGCGTCCTGGGCAAAGTATGCTGAATTGTCAGGAGTATTGACGCCCGACGAAGCGGTAGAAGCCCGTAACGTCGATTGGGCGCCACAGGGTTGGGCTTATATCCATCCGGTCCAGGACGTGCAGGCCAAGCAACTTGAGGTCGAAGCCGGATTCCGTTCGCGGTCGTCGGTCATTTCGGAACGCGGTTACGATCCTGATTCAGTCGACCAGGAACGCGCCGATGAGAACAAACGAGAGGACCAGCTTGGCCTCAAACCTGACCCAAAAACCACCCCGGCCAACAAGCCGGCGTAGGACAGGGTAGCGTTTTTAAGGGATAGGCATGTCCGAAAACATGGAACACAACCACGAACGCAGAATTAGCCTACTTGAGCAGGCGAACGTAGAAACCCACCGCGCTATGGATGCTGCCAATAAGAAACTTGATTTGATTTTGGCGCAAACAACGCGAATGGCCGTTCTTGAGGAAAAGCATCAAGCGCAACAAGTCGACGTTAGTCGGGCGCACGATCGCGTAGCCGACCTTGAGGCTATGGTGAATATGTTTGCGATTGAAACGCGAGCATTTATCGAACAGCACAAGGGCAGAGATAAAGTTCTTTGGGCGCTATCGGGTGTAGTTTTCGGACTGCTAATCAAGGCGCTTTTCTTCGCATCATCGCACGGCATGACGCCGTAAAAAACGACATATCAAATTTCGCTGAGTATCCACGCGCGAAAAAATACTTTACAAATACGGAAATGCTAATCAGGGGCAATGACATGAAATGGTTTACCTTCTCGGCCAAAGCGGAAGATTCCGTCGAAATTTCCATTTTTGACGAAATCGGCATGTGGGGCGTTTCGGCCAAAGAGTTCATTGCTGAACTCAAGCAACATGCCGGCAAAGCTATCGCGCTATCCATCAACTCTCCCGGCGGTTCGGTATTCGACGCCCTGGCGATCTACAACGCCCTGCGCAACAGCGGTTCCGAAGTCACGACAAAGGTAATGGGTGTTGCCGCATCGGCCGCCTCCCTTATCTTCATGGCCGGCGACAAGCGTATCATGCCGGAAAACACGTTCCTGATGGTTCACAACCCCATGACGGGCGCGTATGGCAACGCCGACGAAATCCGCGATTTGGCTGATGTTCTCGACAAGATCGCCGCTTCCCTGATTGGTACTTACGTTTCTCGATCTGGCATGGACGAGGCCGCGGTGAAAGATTTGCTTGACGCTGAAACCTGGCTGAATGCTGCCGATGCAGTCGAAAATGGCTTCGCTACTGAAATGCAACCGGAAATGAAAATCGCCGCCTCGTTTGACCTTGACCGCCTGCCGGAAAACGTGCGCATGGCCTACACGCCGGAGCAACCGGACCCGCAAGGTGAGTCCGAAGGCGGCGAGCCGGAAGTTACGAATGTTCCTGATACCGCCTTGGTTGACGAGATTGCCGAATGTGTAGCATCCGCCGGGTTGTCGGCCTACGTTCTTGATATTGCGCTGCGCCCGGATGTTACTAGCCTGGCTGATGCACAAGCGGCGGTTAAGGGCGTGCGCGAAGTCGTCGCCCTCTGTGCCCTGGCCGGGAAGCCGGAACTCACCGCCGCGATGGTCAAGGCCGGCACGCCGGTTGACAAGGTACGCGCTGAACTGCAAGCAGCACTTGCCGCCGATGATGCGGCCACGCATACGAGCAATGTGCAAAAGAGTGGTAGCCGCAGCGGGGCCGATAGCGGCGCCTCGGTGTGGAATAAGATTTTTCCCCCCGCCGTGTAACTTGAAGGAGTTTGAAAATGGCAAAAACCGAAGCCCGGCGCACGGGCGATTTTATCCTGTCGGAAGCATCCGGCACCCGCAGTCGTGATGAAGTGACTATTGCCGCCGCCGCCGCCGCCCTTGAGGTCGGTACGGTTATGGGCAAAATCACCGCATCCGGCAAGTACGTTGCGTATGACAATGGCGCTTCGGATGGTAGCGAGGTCGCCGCTGGCGTTCTGTACGCCGCCGTAGCCGACTCCGCGGCCGACCAGAAGGGCGTCATCATCGCACGCGATGCCGAAGTCAACGCCTCCCGCCTGACGGGTTCCGATACCGCCGGTGTCGCCGACCTCAAGGCACTCGGCGTCATCGCCCGATAACCCCAACGACAAAGGAAACGAAAAATGGCAACTCTTGACATTTTCAAGGACGACGCTTTCAGCCTCACGTCCCTGACCGCCGCAATCCAGAACATCCCGTACCAGCCGGGCCGCCTGGAACAACTTGGCTTGTTTGGCATGGCAGAAGGTCTTACCAGCACCACGGCGATGATCGAACAGTACGATGGTGTTTTGGCCCTCGTCCCGGTTTCGCAGCGCGGCGCCCCGGCTTCGCAAATGACCCGCGGTTCGCGCAAGATTCACACCTTCTCGGTTCCGCACCTGAAACCAGAACAAAGCGTTATGGCCGACGAAGTTCTCGGCGTTCGCGCTTTTGGTACGGAAAGCGAACTCGAAACCATCGCAAAGGTTGTCGGCACGCGCCTGGCTACCATGCGAACCAACATCGAGTACACCAAGGAATCGCACCGCATGTTGGCCCTCAAGGGCTTGACGGTCGACGCCGCAGGGAACCAGGTTGATCTGTTCTCGACCTTCGGTGTCGTGCAAGACGTGATCGACTTCGCGCTCGACGTGGATACGACCAACATTCGCCTCAAGATTCTGGCGCTGTTGGAAAGCATCGAGGATTCGCTTGGCGGCCTGTCGTTCTCCGGTGTGCGCGTCTTGTGTGGCAAGACCTTCTGGTCCGATCTTATCGAGCATAAGATGGTCAAGGAATCGTACCTCGGCACCCAGGCCGCGGCGACTCTCCGCGGCGACCCGCGCATGGAGTTCACGTTCGGTGGTGTTACTTTCGAGCGTTACCGCGGCACCTCCGCTGTCAAGATCGAGGACAACGACGCCTACGCCGTTCCCGAAGGTGTTGTCGGCCTGTTCATCGCGCGCAACGCCCCGGCGGATTACGTTGAAACGGTCGGTACGCTCGGCCAGCCGATGTACGCGAAGCAATGGGAAATGGAAGCCGGCCGCGGTATCAAGATGGAAGCCCAGGCCAACCCGTTGCACCTTTGCACCCGCCCGAAAGTTGTCAAGCGCCTGACGGTGTAACGATGACACTATCCGTATTCTCGCGGATGCACGCCCGCTTGCTTTCCCGATTGGGGGAGCAAGCGGTTTTGCGTGGCGCCGTTGATTGCACTGTAAATATCGAGCGCGGCGTTGTAGTCAACTATGAAACTGGCGACGACAAGTTCGTACAGAGCGAGGTCGCAGCGGTCGTTGACATTGCGAATATCTCGTCCAAATTTTCCCCCGCGCCTGGCGACACCCTCGTAATCGGGGCAGAGTCCTACATCATCGACGCAATCGCCGCCGATAACGGCTACATGGCGCGTTGTGTGCTGCGGTGAACTTCAATGTCAAGATTGACACCGCCGAACTCGTAAAGTTGGTTGGTGAACTAGGCAACGCGGCCCAAATTCTTAGCGAAGGTGCCGCGGATGGTGCGAACAAGGCCGCGCGGGTAGCACGCGAAGCAACAGCGCAACGTATTACCTCGCAGGTTTACTTGGAGCCAAGTTACGTTGACGACAAGGTTGTTTTTGCGCGGGAGGCTACCCCAGGAAAGCCGCAAGCTGTACTTGAGGTTTCAGATAGCCCGGTTTCAATGGCACGTTACGGGGCGCAGCAACGCATTCAGTCGAACGTGTGGACGGCGGCCAAGTACGCGGCTACGTTTGGCACGGTCGCGGCACCTGTTCGCCTACCGTCCGGTAAGGTCGCGCAATGGATACCGCGAACCGGCGATCAACTCCGCGGAATCTCCGCAGGGTCAAAACAAGCCGGCATCACCGCCGCGGTTTCGCGCAACAAGGGAACCTCAACATTCTCACACGTTTTCTTGATGCCCGTACTTTCTGGCAAGGCACATGAGGGCCGGTGGGGCGCATTCTCCCGGCCCAAAGGTGGTGGGAAAGCCCGCGCCTTGTATGGCCCATCGGCATATCAAGTGACAAAGGGTGTTTGGGCGCACGACTTCTTAACCGAAGTTGGCGACTTTATGGAGGCCGAAGTTACCGGCGAGGTAACACGGCGAATAGCGAACGAATTGGGGGCAACATGAGTACAGCAAACGACATTGCACTTGCGGTATCCGCGCGCCTCGCTACCATTTCGGTAGCAAACGGATTCAACACGGACATTGGTTTGAAGTCATACCGTGGGCGCAAGCGCCTGGACAAAACGCACATGCCGTGCACGGTGCTGATTGAGCGCGATGACAAACCAAGTGGGCAGAGCCTACAACGCTTGCCGCAAGTAAAGGTAAACCAACGCTACGTTTTGGAAGGCCACGCGCCATGCAACGCGGATAACCCGAATGATATGGGCCACAAGATTATCGCCGATCTGAAAAAGGCGATCTGGTCACAACCGTTTACCTACGGCACGGAGCAACGTGCTATCTCGCTCATGTACGAGGGTAAGTCAATCGCCCCGCGCGAGGACGGTTTGGACGTTGTTGCAGCCGCGGTTGAGATTTCAGTCGATTTCGTAGAGCAATTGAGCAACCCGTAAAATCTCGCTGAGTATCGCAATCGTTAAAGTTGGCATAGAGTCAGATCGTCAAGACTTATTCCGCGCATGAGGATGGTCCTCAAGCGGTGTTGTTAAAGCCCGCACCCGCGGCGTAATTGTTTAGGAGAAAGTAAAATGGGTTCACGTGGTTTCCTCGGTGCTGGCGACCTTTACGCCCGCGTATACAATCCGGCAACTTCGCAATACGACCAATGGGCCGGCCCTTTCGAGTCGTCGAAGTTTGAAATCAAGCCGAACTCTGACCTCAAGGAAATGACCTCCCGTGGCCGTTCCACCTACGGCCAGGTCATCGAGTCTGTTCCCCTTCCGAAGCCGTCCGACCTGTCCGTTACGTTCTCGGAAGTGAACAAAGATTCAATCGCAATGGCTCTGTTCGGTACGGGTTCCGTGCTGAATCAAGGCTCCGGTAGCGTTACCGACGAGTCGCAAACCGCCGTTCAAGGCAAGTGGGTCAAACTCCTGCACGACAACATCGCCGAAGCGGGTATCGTTGTCACCAACTCGGCCGCGACCACTACCTATGTCCTTGGTTCCGACTACGAAGTCAACTATCGCCTGGGTATGATTCGCGCAATCTCCGGCGGCGCTATCGCCGATAACACCGCGATCAAGGTGGATTACAACTACAACGCGATTTCCGGCACGTCCATCGCAGGCGGCACGCAAACCCAGATTCGTGCGCAATTCAAGCTGGACGGTGTCAACTTCGCCGACCAACTGCCGGTAATCGTCGACGTTTGGGAAGCGGTGCTGACCCCTGACAGCGCCTTCGACTTTCTCCAAAACGACTTTGCGGAAATCGCCCTCAAAGGCCGGCTCAAGACCCCCGCCGGCAAGACCGAGCCGTTCAAGGTTGAACTTCGCTCTGCTTAATCTTCCGTGAGCATGTGGGCGAACCTTTTAGCGAAGGTTCGCCCTTTTATTTGGCAGAATGCAAATGGCTAGTCAAAATCGCACGATAACCCTGACGCTTAATGCGCAAACAAGTGGCGCGGATAGCGTTCGTGATTTGGCCGCTGAGATTCAAAAACTCGGTAAAAAGGGCGGTGATGCCGCGCCGGAATTTGAAAAGCTGAGTGCTGAGTTAAACGACCTTGCGCAGCGGCAAGATGCGGTAGCCACATTCAACGAACTCAGTACGGCAGTAGAGCAGTCAAAGGTTGCGCTAAACGCGGCAAAGACCGCCGCGAACGCTGAAATAACCACGCTCCAAGGACTCAAGCAGGCGCTTGACTATGCCCGCGATTCCGAGCAGTTATTTGCAATCGGAGTAAAGGATAGTCAGGAAAAGTTGCGCGAGGCGAACCAGGCTGTATTGGTCGCCCGTTCGGCCTGGTCGGACTATGTTGCAAAAATCGGCGGCGCCAAGAAAGCCAACGACGAGCAAAAGGTAACACTCAAGGAACTTAGCCAGGCTATCCGTGAAGCAAAAGCCGGCTACGATGCGGCCAAGGTAGCGGTTGGCGCCCTTGCGCCGGAATATGAAACACTGAATACGGCTACGACCGCAGCGGCCGCCGCGGTTAAGGCGCAGGAATCCGCCCTTGCCAAAACGAACAAATCGGTTACGGAAGCAAGCACCAAGTACGATAGTTTGCGCGACGCATTGCAAGGCGCCGATACCGCGCTAGGCAAGCTAGGCATTGATAGCAAGAACACGACTGCGGAGCAAGACCGCCTTACGCAATCAATGTCGCGCCTGACTACGCAGGCCGACCAACTGAAATCGCGGCTGAACGAGTCGGGCAACAGCGCCCAAACCGCCGCGCAAAAGATCGCTTCGGCCTTCGCCGGTACTGGCGTCCAGGCGGCCGACAAGTTGAACGCCGAAATCTTGAAGATAGACCAGGCGCTACTAAAACTGGCGCGAGATACGTCGATCAACGAGACTGAGTTCAACAGTGCATTCACCGCTGGAAAGGCGCGCATTGCAGAACTGAATAGCGAACTGCGCCGCGCCGACACCGCCTCAAAGGGCTTCGGTTCGTCCATTTCCAGTGCGTTCAAATCATTCGGTCCGGCAACCCTTGTTTTCAACGGAATTACCAGGGCGCTTGACCTGTTCGTCGAGTCTGCGAAGAAGATACCGGAGATTACGGCGCAGTTTCAGACGATGGAACGAACGCTGCGAATCCTCACCGGAAGCACGGAATCTGCCCGCAAGGAAATGGCTTACATCATCGGCGTTGCCGACCGTGTAGGTACGGGCATCAAAGGTGCCGCGGATGGGTACATAAAGCTGACGGCGGCAACGAAAGATACGAACCTTGCGGGTGCGCAAACAAAGCGCATTTTTGAGGCGGTGTCGGGCGCTATGGGTGTGCTTGGGGCATCCTCCGACGAAACCACAAACGCCCTGCAAGCGGTAACTCAGATTGTTTCAAAAGGCGTTGTCTCAATGGAGGAATTTCGCCAGCAACTCGGCGAAAGGCTCCCCCAGGCACTACAGGCAACGGCCAAGGAACTAGGCATATCAACCGCCGAACTCAACGATCTTATTTCCGCCGGCAAACTAACAGCGGATGACGTGCTGCCGGCCCTTGCATCCGGGCTTGAGAAGGTCTACAAAACCGGCGAACGAAACGATACGTTGCGGGGGCAATGGGCGCAATTTACAAATTCGTTGCAAGAAGCCGCCGCAGCAATCGGTAACACCGGAATCGTTGAGGGATTGCTGAATATCGGCCGCGTGGCAACAACGGTTGTTGTCGGCCTTGTGGAAGGGTTCACCTTTGCCGGCCAAACGGTCGCAGCGGTCATGCGCGGCCTCAAGTGGAATGGCGACTTTGCGAAGGAAATGGACCAACTGACCGACAAGGCCAGTGCGTTCACTGACAGCATGGGAAAAATGGTCGGAATCGCCCCGACCAGTACAAAGGCTATTGTTGAACTTGCGAAAGAGGCAAAGGCCGCGGGGCAAGAATTTTTTGTCCTCGGCGACGGTACGAAGGTAGCGACGGCCACAATCCTTGAGGCTGGCGACGGTTTTATCAAATTCGTGCTTGAATCCCAAAAGGCGCTGGCCGCCGCCGAAGGGTTCGCAACGTCCTCCCGCAAATCGGCGGAAGCAACCCGCGCGGCCGGCGAAGCTACGATCACATCGGCTAATGCGATTGGAAGCGAAACGGACAAACGGAATGCCGCTACTGCCGTTGCGGATAAGAACGCGGCGGCCTTGGCCGATCTTGCGGTAGCAGAGGGCAAGGTACTTGCGGTTATGGAAGAAGAAGCCCTACAACGGGCTATTGCGTTGCGGGATGGGCAAGCAACCTCAGACGCGCACAAAAAGCAACTCAACGACCTTGGGTTAGAGATAGGGAAGCGCAAGGCCGTTGTCGAAGGCGTAGAACGCCAGGCCGAAGCGCAGCGACTATTGGCCCTTGCCACAAAGGCATCGGCCGAAGCCGACAAAGACAACGGAAGCCGTGCGGATGCTTTGCGGGAAAAATATCTCGGCCTGATAAGTGCGACTGAAATTTTGCGCGATGTGCAAAGAAGTGGGATTGAAGTTTCAGCTCAATTGAAAACAGCGGAGGAACAAGCCGCGCTTGCGAAGAAACTCTATATCGACGCACTCGGCGACGAAGCGATCGCAACGGAGGCCATTGCACGCATATCCGGCAATGAGAAGCAGCAACGAGAGGCCGCTATTCTAACGGTGCAACGGCATTTACAGGCTATGCGCGATGTTGGAGAAGCCCGCACGGACGAGTACCGCAAATCTGAATTGCAACTCGCGCAGTTGCAGATCGAGCGCGAGGCGCTAAACGATAATTCCGGCGCCCTGGTCCAACTGCGCACGGAGTACGAAAATACGCGCGCCAAGGTTGAGGAACTGCGTCTTGAAAAGGCCGCCGGCAAGGAGGTATCTGACGAACTCACCGCCGCCGATCTAAGAGCCGCCGAAGCCTCCGCGATGTACGCCGACGCGCTCAAAGATCAGAAAGAAAAGATCGACGCTGTTAAAAACGCCAAACTTGGCGAACTCGATGTGAAATCCGCGGGCATCCGGGTTGAGATTGCGACCCTCAAGGGCTACGCTGATGTAGCAAAGGCGATGGGCGATGAGCAGGGTGCCGCACAAGCATTGATGCAGATTAAGCGCCTGGAAATCCAGCTTGCGCAACTTACCGCAGAGGCAAAGAAACTTGAGGCGGAAGCCTCTAAAAAAATCGCCCTTGCGAAGATTGAGGAAATCAAAGCAACCGGCATTATGACCGATGCAAAACGCGCAGAGATTAGGGCGCTTGAGGCAAGCGTGAAGGTTAAGGAGGCGGAAGCGCAGATCGCAGGTATTACCGCAGAAAGTTTGCGAAACCTCGCCGGGGTAACGGAATCAGCGGGCGGCGCGGCCGATAACGCATCAAGCGGTTACAACAACATGGCTGATTCCATGAACAATGCTGCGGATGCTGCAAAACGCTTGCGCGAGGAACAGGCCGGGGCGGGCGGTACAAACTCTAACGGGGTGCGCACCGCTACGCTATCCCCGGTCGGCCAGCGCACGGCCGGCGCGGTCGACTTTACGGAAACACTCTATAAGCGCGGCGCGAGTATTGAGGAACAGAAGTTGGCGCAAAAATACGTTGGCGAACTGTACCAACGCAATCAAGCGACGTTTCTAACCGGCAATCTCGGCAACGAGCAGAATGCCGCCCGCTTGCAAAAGTTGGCGATCAACGACGCAGTAGACAAGGCGATCGCGGCCGCCAGGCAAGAACTCAAAACCGGCCAGGCGGTAGACCTTGGAACATCGGTTAGCGACATTATCGCCAGAAACAACTCACTTACCCCGTTGCGCGGCGTTGACGACATGATTTCCCGTATCAAAAACGCCGGAAACGAGGCCAAGGCGCAAACGATCAATATCAATGTTGGTAGTCGATCGGCAAAGGTGAACGTCGCCTCGAAACAGGATGCGGATGCACTCGCCGGAATTTTGCAGCACCTTGAGTCAGAATCTACGAGGACATTCTAAATGGCTATCACCCTGACTTACGGTTCGACGGTTCTTGACCTGCCAGACGACCTTTTGTGGATCGACCGACATACTTGGTCGCCGGTTACGCAAAGCTACGCGCCGTCTATTACCGGCGGGGCGATCATCGACACTGGCGAGAAAACCGCAGGCCGGCCGATCACCCTTGCAGGTGACGAAAGCCATGCCTGGCTTACTTATGAGGTCGTCAGCCAATTGAAGGTTTGGGCCGCAATCCCAGATTGTCAAATGTCGCTGAGTATCCAAGGTGCGGCCTATCCGGTAATTTTCAGACATTACGAACCGCCCGCACTAGACCTTACTCCGGTTGTTGATTACGCGGCACCCGACGCGGCTGACTTTTTCTACGGGCAACTAAAGTTCATGGGAACAAATTAAATGGCAATCAACGCACCGGACATAAAGCTACTTGAGGCCGAAATCATGGCCGACACCACGGACGGCGGCGGCCGCCGTACCTCGCGCATTATTCCCGATGGTGTCGCGGGAAACATTTTTCCGAAGGTATCGCGCCTTGATTCGGTATACGGCCGCGTCAATCTGCGCAAGGTTTACGGCACGGTACAAACTGCCAATGTCGACACCTACGCCGGCGCGCACGCGATCATCACTGACGCCCCGGACAACGCGCAAATTTCGACCACACTGTTCAGTACGGGTAGCGAGTTCGACATTCGTTCTGCGGCGCGCGACCGCATCGAATCCTATGTAACGTCCTCGTCAGAAAGCCGTATGACGTTGGTTGGCCGCCAGTTGCCTGGGCAACAGTCTATCTTGACATACCAACGGGTTGAGGAACCGCTACCGGAAATCGGTGAGGTCTATTGCCTGAGTAATGAAACGGGAACGGTCGTAACAACGCAGCAATATGTTCGTATCGGCGACCTAACCCACGAGGTTCGCACCTTTACAGACGAAAAAGGGGAGTTTCAGCGCCGCGTTATAAACATCGACATTGGCGTACCGCTGCGGTATGAATTTTCTGGACCAGACTCACCTAGTCGGTATTCCGGCCCGGCCCGCGCGTCCAAAGTGCGCGAGACAACGGTTGTCGACGCCGCCCGGTACTTTGGTATTCAGCCATTCGCGGTGGCGGCATCGCACAACGCGCTTACGGTTAACGTAAAGTCTGTTTATACGCCGGTGGTTCCCACAACGAACCGCGAAATTGCAATTTCCAACGAGAACATATCCGACGCACTGAGCATGGTCGCGGCTACAGCAACCCCGATAAGCACCACTTTGCCAGCCTTTTCGGTAGGGCAAACGCGCTACGTTCGCCGCGGTATTCTGCCAGGGTCGTTGACTGTATCAGGAACCGGCGTCACGACAGTTACGGATGACAAGTTGGGCAACATTTCCAACAGTACGTTTATTGGAATTGTCGACTACGAAACTGGCTCGATTACGCGCACCGGCGGCACGGCATACGGCTACGACTTTACAGGCACCTACATCCCCGCTACAACTTTCATGCAACCGGCGCACACGCGCGATATTCAAGTAGATTTGAACAATCGCGGTACGGTTTATACCGTAACGCTCAATCCCCTTCCGTCGCCGCAAAGCATCATTCTTGACTATCGCGCCCTCGGAAAGTGGTACCGCTTGCGCGACAACGGCGCCGGTGTATTGGCTGGAACGGATGATTCCTACGGGGTTGGGCAGATCAGTTACGTCAACGGGGCGCTTGTAGTTACGCTCGGTGCTTTGCCTGATGTGGACTCGTCAATAATAATTTCGTGGGGGTCACCTTCGCACTGTGCTGTGCGCTCCGGCGCGACGAGTGATGCGGCTACGAAGATGACGCAGAAAATCACGCTTCCAGATTTGCCAATAAATCCCAATAGCGTCAGCCTTACCTATACCGCGAATAGCGTCAGTTACACCGCAACCGATGACGCTACCGGCGTTTTGACAGGTGACGGCGTTACCGGGAAGGTTAATTACACAACCGGCGAGGTTTCACTTGAGTACACCATTCGCCTCCCCGGTTCAAATACGAACGTAGCATTTGCGTATGAGCAAATCACACCAACGAATCCTTTGATTCCTACGGTGCAGTCGCTTTCAACGACCTCTGCGGCGACTACCAACCTTGCGGATTCTATAACCGCGGGGTCACTTGTTGGCACGCTGTTCTTTGCGGGACAGGCTAACGTATTCGACTTCTCAGGGAGTCTTGAAGTTTTTGACAAAGGTACCGGCCTCCTTTACGTCAGGGCGAATCAGGCGCTTGAAACAACTGGACGCGGAACCGCAATCGCAAAGACCGAAACCGCGATTGGTACGGTCAACTACTCAACTGGCGAAATCGTTGTCAACTCCACGGTCCCGGTCTACGTAACATCATTCAACCCGCTTGATAATACCTGGATATTTGACCATACCGAGATAGTTTCCGTGTCGTATGGCCCGGCGAATTGGGGCTGGAAATCGGCTGGCGCGGCGGGCGAAAATACGGCAACAACTTATGATGCTACCTTCGCGGTTTCGCCGATTAAACTTGACCTGACGACTACTATTGCGGACAACATTGTTCCTGGTAGTGTCATGTTCTCCACCGGCGGTAAGACCTTCATCGACCGTAACGGAACGCTATACACGGATGTTTCTGCGACTACGGGTTCTGGAACTGTTGCAGGGTCTATCGACTACTCCACCGGCGTAGCGTCTATTTCCTACTGGACAAATGGCGCCGCACTCACGTTGTCGGTTCAATCGTGCTTGACACAATACGGCATCCCCAATTCGTTTTTGTTTTACTTCCGCACGCCAGGTTCGCCGATTCGCCCGGGTTCGTTTTATGTGCAGGCAACGACGACAAAAGGCGCTTTGCTCAGTGCCTCGGCAAACGATAACGGATACATCGTCAGTTCAAAAATCAATGGAACCGTAGATCAGGAAATGGGCGTTGTTCGCCTGGCCTTCGGCCAATGGGTAACAGCGGCCGGCAACGAATCAGAATGGTGGTACGACGCTGCGAACATCGTTGGTGCGCAGATTTTCAAACCAGAACCGATACAGCCGAATACGCTAACCTTTAGTTGCGTCGTTCTATCAAACCTGCCACTTAACGCCGATATTCTCGGCCTGGACCCCGTTCGCCTCCCGATGGACGGCCGCGTTCCGATCTACCACCCGGCGGATGTGGTCGTAATCCACAACACGGATCAAACAGTCCTCACCAATCCGGTCGTAGCAGATACGACCTACGCAGCCGGCCGCACGGACCTCGCGGAAATTTGGGTTGTAGATCAGAACGGGACAAAGCTGACCGCCGGCCAGTATGCCTACGACCTGGCCGCCGGAACGATCACCCTGGCCGCCGACTTCACCGCGGGCGCCCTGGTTCAACCGTTGATTATCAAGCACCGGGTTGAGGACATGAGCCTCGTAACTGACGTGCAGATCAACGGGCAACTAACGCTCGCCTCGCCGCTTACCCGCGACTACCCACTCGATAGTTTCGTGTCCTCCGCTTTGCTGTTTGGTGACATGAACGGCCGCGTAACCAACCTGTTTGACCTGCTTTCGTTCTCTGCGTGGTCCGATACCCCCGGCACCGGCGCGACGGCGCAGTTCAACAACATCGACTACCCGGTAGAGGTTCTGAACAACGGCTCCGTTACCGAACGCTGGCGTATCAATTTCACATCGACCACGGCGTTCCAGGTCATCGGCGAAAACCTCGGCGTTATCGCAACCGGAACAACAGCCGCGGACTGCTCCCGGCCAACCAACTTACGGGGCAACCGTATTTCGTAATCCGCGCAGGGGGATGGGGCGCCGGTTGGAGTGCCGGAAACCAATTGCGGTTCAATACTATCTCCGCAGCCGCCCCGATCTGGATTGCCCGTACCATTCTCCCCGGAGCTACGCTTGAAGGAGATTCGTTCTCCATGCAAATGCGTGGCGACGTTGATGCTGTCTAATAGAGGAAATTGACATGCCCGTAATGAAACTCAAGGTAGCCCTCCGCAACGCCATAGCCCAACTCATTGTCGATGCAATGAACGCGGGGCCGGTCCCGGCGTGCTCAAGTTCTATACTGCCACCCAACCGGCAGGACCAGCCATAGCGATCACAGATCAGGTGCTCCTTGGCACCCTCACCTGTTCCGACCCGGCAGCAACTGTCACCGGGGGCGTTATTACCTTCGATTCCGTCACCCAAGACTCAGCAGCAGACGCCACGGGCACAGCTACATGGGTTCGGGCAGAAGACAGCGATGGCAATGCAGTGGCCGACTTCGATGTAACCAACGAAGCAGGTACTGGTGCAATTAAGATCAATACCGTGAGTATTTTCGCGGGCGGGCCAATTCAAATGACCAGTTTCACCATTACGGTCGGAGGGGCGTAAGAGATGGCGAAGGATGCCTACTGGCCTAACGTAACCCTAGCCCTTTCGCTTAATGGTGTCGAAGGGTCGCAGTCGTTTCCTGACGGTAAGGGTAGGGCCGTAACGACAAATGGTAACGTCCGCATTGACACAACAAAATATGCCCCCATTGCTAACAACACTGCATCTGCATATTTTGACGGAACTGGTGACTTTCTAGGCATCCCAAACGGTAGCGGGTTGTTCGACTTTGGGACGGGCGATTTTACAATTGAAGGTTGGATCAACCCCGGAGTGGTCGGAAGCACTCGTCGTTTTCTTGCCACACATAACGGCTCGACAGGGTGGTATGTCGAAGTCAACACAGCAAACCGACTGACTTTCGCTAGTACTGCCGGTGCTGTCTCGCAAGCGTCTGGTGGTTTTTCTATAAATACTTGGTATCACTTTGCAATTGTTAGGTACGCAGGGACTTTAACATTTTACATCGACGGAACGGCCAACGGTAGTGGTTCTTTGTCGGGTTCGCTTACCTACGGTTTGAGCCTACAGGTTGGGAGGTTAGGCACTCAAGACATCTATGGGTTCATAGGAAACCTCGATGATATTCGCATAACAAAGGGTGTTGCGCGTTATCTAAGTAACTTCACTAGACCGACAGAGCCGTTCCCGAACGGTGGTTATGAAGTCGCTGGAACCGTTGTTGATAGCAACGGAAGTCCTGTTGCTCGGACTATCCGCGTCTACGACCGCGTAACTGGCGTGTTAAACGCAGTCGGCGTAAGCAATGCCGCTTCCGGCACCTACAGCATCCCGATTTCGACAGCAAACGAAGTCCAAGTCGTCCTCCTAGACGACCTCCTCGGCACAATCGAAAACGATCAGATTCTCCGCACGACCCCGGTTTAAGGAATAAGCAAATGGCTTCTGTCTCAGGAACGGTAAAGGACGCACTTGGGAATTTCACCCGCCGCCTAGTTCGTCTGCATAGAAAGTATGACGGTGCGTTGGTTGGCGAGGTTCTATCAAACCCCTCGACCGGGGTATTTTCTGTAACAACATCCGACCAGACGAAGCACTATGCCGTCGTCCACGATCAGGATTCTTGGCTGACCTACCTCCCGTTCAATGGCGCGAACAACGACACGGTGTTCAGCGAGTGGGGTGGGAAGTCGGTAACGCCTTATGGCAATGCGAAGATTTCGACTGCTCAGAGCAAATTCGGTGGTGCGTCTTTGTACCTTGACGGGACGGGGGATTACCTGACGATTCCTGTAAACAATGAACTGACTTTCGGGACGCTGGATTTCTCGATTGAGGTTGGGTTCGCCTCGATGCTATTGGAACGGAACGGGCGATCTTCGACAATCGCGCAGTCAGTACCGACACGGGCCTGTACCTCGGTGTTAGTTCCACGGGATACCTAACCGTATTCGGCAACAACGCGACGATCCTGACGGCAACCGGAACGGCTATCGCGGCAACGACATGGGCGCATTTTGCTCTGGTCAAGTACAACGGAACGATGGCCCTGTTCCTCAATGGGGTGTCGGTTGGTTCCGCTGCGTCGTCCTACGTTATTACCTGCCCCGGTTCGGTGGTCATCGGTCGCAAGCTCGGCAGCACGACAAACGACTTCATCGGGTATATGGACGACCTGAGAATCCAAAAAGGAAAAGCCCAGTACGGCGCGGACTTCATTCCGCCCACCGTGCCGCACTACACTGTTCAAGAGGGTGACCCCTACCTGAATAACGTGGTCCTTGGGTGTCACTTTGACGGCGCGAATAACTCAACGGTATTCACGGATTCAATATCTGATAAAACCATTACGCCATACGGCAACGCGAAAATCTCAACCGCCCAAAGTAAATTCGGCGGCGCGAGTGCTTATTTTGATGGAAGTGGCGATTATCTGTCGATTCCCCACGCGCTTGACCTGTCGTTCGGTGCAGTTGGTACGGACTTCACAATTGAGTTGTTTATTCGTCCGTCTGCGTTTGGCGCGCAACAAAACATCGTCAACAAGCAGGCTACGCTTGCCACGGCCACTGGATACCTCTTGCCCTTTCCCCCCAGGAGCGCCTAGCTTTTACGCTGGGGACTCGTCAAACGGTTGGGACGTGTCCTTGGTCAGTGGGAGCAATTTGTCCGCAAACACTTGGTATCACTTGGCGGCCACAAGGCAAGGCTCGACGTACCGCTTGTTTGTAGACGGGACTCAGGTAGCGACAACAACCTCAAGCATAACCATCCACGACAACGCCAACAGCCTCTACATCGGTACAAGCACAGATGGGTCAACCTCGCCGGTAAACGGTTACATCGACGATTTGAGAATCACCAAAGGCGTCGCCCGCTACACCGCAAATTTCACCCCACCCGCCGCCGCTTTTCCAGAAGTTATTGAAACCTACGGCCAGCAGAACGCCATGATCTTTGACCATCTAACGCCGGTCTAAGTCATGGCATACACGCCCCCCGCGCCGAACGCCGCGAACTTTACCGCTTACCCGGAGTATCTTGAGCCGGGTAGGGTAAGGCACGCCTTCAAGTTTCCGGTTGATGTTTACGTTTCGCCAAACGCGGCAACGCTAGTCTTTAGCGAAACGTGGTATTCGCGCCCAAATGGACTTGTTGCGAATTTCGTTGTTTCGGTCCAGGCACTAACGGCGGCGGTTGCAACCGGCGCATTTACCTTTGAGTTTTTTGTTGAAGGCCACGCGACATATACAAACTCGGCGGTTTCTGGAAACGGCGCTTTTACATTCGACTTTGGCTTTGAGTGCCACGCCAAGCACGGCGTAAAAGGTGCGGGAGCGTTCTGGTAGGTTTTGGGTTTGAGTGCCACGCCAAGCACGGCGTAAAGGTGCCGGCGCTTTTATGTTCGACTTCGCACCGGCCGGCCACGCAACTGTATTGCGATACGAACTCACTGGCGAGGTACGCAACGGTGGGATTTTGGTCAACCGCCTGGTTCGTGTTTACCGACGCGACACCGGCGAAATGGTCGGCGAGGCCAATACGGTGAGTGGGCATTTCCAGGTCAACGCCGGCTTTGTAGAGCGCGAGCATTACGCAATCCCTATCGACCTGGCGAACGACGCGACGGATTGGCTTCCGCCATGTGCTAACCGCCTTGTCTCTGTTTTGGCATCGGATACCTAATGCCAGCACAACCCGGCGGGAACGTCCTACTCGATTACGGCAATCAAGGCGTACAGCAAATTGGCAATGCCGCGGTGCTGTCTTATGACGCGCCGGCAACAACTGGCTCGCACCCAATTGGGCTACAGACGCGCGCAACGTGGGGTAAATCCCGCGGGAAACTCCGCGCGCTAGATTCGGGCTTCTCCGCAACGGCGAAACTTAATCTTGAGCCGACCGCGCCCTGGGTGAAGGCGATAGCCCAACGCGCGGAATCTCGCGCCGAATGGCTCAAGGTACTCAAGGGTGATACCCGCAGCGACAACGCATGGGCTAAGTACGGCACGAGACTCGCCGGCGATAGAAAGAGCGCATGGGCGCTTGCTCGCCCGAACGATGACCAAAAGCTATCAGCTTGGGGCGCTTACGGCGAAATGCTGAACGAGGACCGCTACGGTGTCTGGAAAGGGTCTAAGGCGGTCGACGCAATGCGGAAGGTCATCTACGGGCCTTTCCTTATCCGTACCTACGTCCCGATACCATACCCGCGCCCGAACGGCTTTGCGGCCAATTTCGTAGTAGTGGGCGGCTCGCCAATCGAGATTCAGATTGTTGACACCGTAGCAAATCAGTATTTGCCGATTGTCGCCGACTTCGGGCTAGATACCTACCGTCCCGCATTACCTCGGCGACCCCTGCGCAGATATTCCCCGCCGCAAAGTGGCGCCGCGAATTTCTTTATTGACGAAAACGCGAATCGCCAACTTCTCGTCAACGGCCTTGGCGAGCCAATCCTATCGGGGTCAAACCGGGATTCAATTCGGCTGAATCCGTGGGGGGTAAGCAAGCAGGTAGACGACGCTACGCAAATGCCGTGGTTGCGGTTTTCGCGGCCGCTAAATCCAGGATGGGGAATCGCCATTCCCGGCGGTGTCGTTCTCCCGGCGCCAGGCGAAACAATCGTTATTCCGACACAAAGGACTTATATCGTGGTCAACGACATTCTCTTTACCCGCGCGGACGACAATACGCCGATACCGGCGACGGCGCTAAATATCGCATTCGATTGCGATTCGTGGCTGCCCACCTTCTCGGCAACCGTTCCTGAGTCGGCCCGCGATGCTGTCATGCCCGACCCCAATCCGGTTGAGGTCTACGCCTACATCAACGGCACGGAGTTCCGGTTCTTCGTTGAGAAGGTCACTCGCAACCGGCAATTCGCACAAAGCACCGTGAGCATTTCCGGTCGTGGGATTGCCTGCGAACTCGATGCCCCATTCGCCGCGGCGGTTCAGCGCACAAATACCTCTGAAATGACCGCACAGCAGTTGATCGACGCAGCACTGGAATACACGACCTATACCCAATCCTGGAACATCACGGATTGGCTCATACCGGCGGGGGCGTTCAGCGCATTGAGTACGCCGGCCGCGGTTGCTGCGGCGGTCGCCCAGGCTTCCGGTTCGGTGCTGCAAGCCGATTGGTCGGGCCGTATTCTGCGGATGATGCCACGCTATCCGGTCAAGCCTTGGGATTGGGCCGGTGCTACACCCGAATACGTTATCCCGGCGTCCATCGCGCAAACCGAATCGGTCGAATGGCTTGAAAAACCCGAATACAACGTGGTCTACGTTTCCGGGGTGAGCCAGGGCGTCATCGGCCAGGTGAAGATCACCGGCACGGCCGGCGACAAACCGGCGCCTATGGTAACGGACCCACTGATTACGCATACGGACGCCGCCCGCCAGCGCGGTATTTCGATTCTCAGCGACACCGGGCGTAAGGCAATGATGCAGATTTCAATGCCGATTCTGGATACGGTAGGTGTGATTGATGTATGCCGCCTGATTGAGTTCAGCGACGGCGCGAATACGCGGCGCGGCATTGTTCGTGCGAACAACGTAGCGGTTGGCTGGCCGACCGTCCGACAAACACTGACGATCGAGGCGGCGGTATGAGTACGACAAATCTATGGAAGCGGCTGAAACAACTCCTACCGGAACCGCCGCTATTGATCGGCGTAGTCGATTCAGTTTCGAGTTACGGCGCCGTAGTTGAATTACCCGATGGGAGTTTTGTATCCGTCCGGGGGGCGGCTTCCATCGGGCAGCAAGTGTTTATCCGCGACGGGGTGATTGAGGGTATTGCCCCAACGCTAACGGCTGTTCTCATTGACATTTGAAAGGAGCATAGAAATGGGCCTTACCTTTGACCAGGCGTTCGACCGCCTTATCTCGCATGAGGGCGGTTATGTGAATAACCCGAATGACCCCGGCGGCGAAACAAAGTTCGGAATCTCCAAAAGGTCGTATCCGAATCTGAATATAGCCAAGCTGGATATTGACACAGCACGCGCAATTTACCGCGCCGATTTTTGGGACTTGCTCGGTGAAAACGCGCATCCGGCCATTCGCTTCCAGGCGTTCGACTTTGCGGTGAACTCCGGCATCACCACGGCCCTCCGCAAACTGCAATCCGCGATCGGGGTTGCCGACGATGGGCATTTCGGACCTGTCAGCCGCAAGGTACTGGCGGCGATGCCGGTATCTGTGGTGCTGATTAACTACTCCGCAGAGCGCCTTGATTTCCTTTCTCGCCTTACTACTTGGGTCACTTTTGGCCGGGGATGGGCGCGTCGTGTAGCACAAAATCTGCGGTACGCCGCAATTGATACGGGAGTTTGAAAATGAAACGAGTTATTTCCGCTGTTGGCTTCGCCCTTGCAATCGTCATTGCACTTTCCCTCGCGGCCTGCCAAACGACAAGTGGCGTACCGCCAACGGCGAGTGAGGTTATTTCCCGCGCCTGCCCACCTTTGAACGCGACTATGGTAGTCCTCGAAAACTCCCCAACGGTGAGCGACAAACTACGCGAACGGTTGAACGAGGTACACCCCCTGGTAAAGACCGTATGTTCCGGTGAACTCCCGGCATTGCCCGCCGACCTGCACGCGCTTGAGGACGTTGCAATTCCGGTAATCATCGACGTTATCGCTGACTCGTCCATGAACGACAAGCAGAAAAACGTCGCAATCCTATCCGTAGCGGTCGCCCAAGCCGTTCTAGCCAGCGTGAGGTAAGCGAATGATCGTCACAGACTTTTTCACCGCCCTACAAGCTGGCAAGGAACTCGCAAATGCGGATACGTGGAAGAACGCCCAGGCGCGCGGCGCAAAACTCGCAATGCTTTTCGGCGCCTTGCTCCCCATCGCCCAAATGTTCGGGCTTCTCGGCAATGTCTCGATGGAGGAAATGCTTACCATTGCTAGTGCTGTCTCTATCGTTGGCGGCCTGTTCAATTGGTCGGCCACGCTCGTATCAACCTCGCGTATCGGATTGCCGCCCCCTCCTAGCAATGGAGTTCCCAACCGGGATGACGGAGTACGAGACAGCCGAATTGGAGGCGATGGAATACGCGACGCCAACCCTACGGATACGTTGTTGGATATGGACTATAAATAATGGCTCACTTTCTCACGAACTTGTCGGCTGAAATTGTCGACGCGGATTTCGCAGGCGGGCGGGGGCTTTGGCAGATCACAAAGCCACTCGTCTATACCTCTGACGTAGCAAATCGGACGATTACCGTCCCGGTTGGCTTCCAGACGGATTTTGCCAGCGTGTTGCGCTTGCCCATCATGTACTCGCTATTCGGCGACACCGCCCACGCGGCGGCCACGGTACACGACTATCTCTATCAATCGGGAATGCTCCCACGTCCGACCGCGGATGCCGTGTTCAAAGAGGCAATCGGCGTCAGTACGAAGCTATCCGGCATCAAGCGTTGGCTAATGTGGGCGGCGGTTCGCGCCTTCGGCGGCTCGCATTTCGGCGACCAGAACGCCGCAACTACTTGAGGACTTTGCGTGCACGAACTTTTTACGTTTTGCCAAACAGACAAACAGCGGGAAATTGTTAATGCTATCCTGGCCCACGGTTCACACAGGAAAGCGGCAATTGCCCTTGGGATAAACAGGACAAACGTAGACAGTGTTGTGTCTCGTCTAAAGGTTCGCCAGGCCAAAGTCGCCAACCCCGGACCCGTAAAGATTTTCGTCATACCGGACGTGCAGGCAAAACCCGGTGTGCCGTTGGACCATCTTCGCGCGGCCGGTAACTACATCGCCGAATTGGGAGATCATTTCCGATCCGAGTGGCGTTCGCAGATGTTGAAGGAGGAGACGCGCTTGAATTTCAAGGCACAACGCCCCATCTTCAGGTGGCTGAAGTAGGCGCAGTTGCCGCAGCGCTTTCCTTGGCTCGCCAGTTCGCTGGCTGTTTTGATCGAGGTCGGACAGTCGCTGTTCCATAGACGGACTGCCTCTACTGCTTCTCGCTTTGCGTCGCTCATGGATTAGCTCCCAAGCACAGCACCGCCCGGCCAATCTCTCGGTCGTCAGAATCCGGCCCGCTTATTGAAGCGCAGGCGTCTTCGCTATAGACCCAACGCGTCCCATTGCCATCTTGATAAAAAATCGCTTCAAGTCTTTCACCTGCCAGTGTTTCCGGTGTCCATTCTCCTGAGCGAAACTCATCAATCAATTCCTGAAACTTCTTTTGTGTCATAGTAGCCTTTGCGTTCTGCGTGTAAGAATCACTATCGGCCTGTTGCCAATATTTTTGACCAAGGCTCCACGCTCGGAACAGCGCTTTTGTCGCTTTGTCTTCTAGCGCCTCCCGTAGCATCACCTCGCGCTTCTGACTGGCGGAGAGTTGCTGGCGCAGGGATTCAGCCTCAGACATATAATCGTCAGCAGTCTTTTTCCAGTCGACTCTTGCAGGCTTTGTGTCTTCGATCATAATTTCCCTCTTATATGTATTGAAATAATCTCGGACATACGAACCATCCGAACAGGATTGATATTGCTAACCATATGGACAGGATGGTCATTTCCAGCGCCTAGATAGACGAATGAACAGCCAAGCATAGAACCATGCCAGTAGGCCGATTCCGATTGATTTAAGAACGATCATTGTGACGGTATCCAAGTGCTTCAGACACGATCAATCCGCTATATGTGTCTTTTGCTATCGTGTTTCCGCACATATGGAGAAGTGCTTTACGCAGAGCCTTGATTTCATCATCCTGCTTGCAAGTGCGTCAGTCAGTTCGTCAATCTGATTAAACAGCTTTGTCATGGCTACCGAGATTGTAATAACGATCTTCGTCCATTAGATACCTCCATTTGAGCAAAAAATTCCAGCGGAACCCGAAGGCTCGACGCTGGATAAACTCGGCGTGTGCCGAGGTCGGAGGAGACAACATCATTCTACTCATTTAAAGTAATCTGCGAGTGCCTGAATGTGATTGACACCAGGTATTCAAGCGCATCCCGCAGCATCACCTCGCGCTTCTGACAGTCGTTATATTCTTGGCTTGAAATACGATTGCCTTCAAACCGACGATTTAGTTCGGCTTCAAGTTCGGACTGTACTGCTATAACCCCAGCGTTGTAAGCATCTCTGCACCAATGAATAATGTCTGCTGGTTCCATATACTTAGCATGACTACTGTGCCAATCTTCAAAGCCCCTGCGTTGATTCTTTGCTGTATGAGTTACCCATGGCGCTAAGCACATCCTCTATTTTCCGCGTAACCTCGGCACTAGAGTCGTCGCTACAATATATCTCGCCAATCAATTTACGAAGCGTCACTTCTCGCTTCTGACTGGCGGAGAGTTGCTGGCGCAGGGATTCGATTTCTTGTTGCTGTCGTACAACTGGATCCACAACGGCAAAGTTAGTAACTAGGCAAGTGCACTGTGGGCCTGCATAGCCTCCAACACCGGCGAATCGCGGCAATCCACATTTAGGGCAGTTAGTTACCATTTCGTCAGTCCTTTCTGGGCGTAGAGTGGGATCGAGTATTGAGCCATTCTCCCAACGACCACACCATTCCATACATTCTTTACTGCGTGGGTAATAACGTCAGCATCTGGGCGATTCTCGTGAAGCCAAGCAACAGGCTCCTTCTCGCATAGGGTGTACTCGCCAAGGTCAGCGGTGGCGGAGAGTGCTTCTTCTGTCCTCTGGATTGGCCTCGTCTGTGCTTGATGGTATTCTAGCGCCTCCCGCAGCCGCAGGTTATCGGCCTGCTCCGCTGCGAGTTTCTTTACGCACTCGGCCAGCTTGCCGAGAAGTTCGGCTATATAGTCGCACTGAACTTGGCTCATTTCACACCCCCAAATAGCCAAATGATGTCCAGCGACAGCATGGCCCAAACAACTGAAAAACCTACGGCACTCAGGCCGGCGAGATATTTCATTCGCCAACCTCCCGTAGCATAACGGAAATAGCATGATTGAAACCATGCCGGTATCCGGCGACGTAGGAAACAAGTCCGACCAGGGCGACGGCGACCCCGGCGACGATTGCGATAGTATCAATCCCCATAGTAGTCCCTCCGCGGCGACAGGCGCAGCGACCTGCGCAGCAACACGACGATAAGCCCGGTCACAAGAAGCAAAGCGCCGCTGGCGGTCCCCAACTTGTTGTCGATCAGGTACATGGCTGCAAGGCCGCCGGCGATGTACGCCTTTGGAAGAAAGTTGTAAAGCCAGGTTGGAATCATCTTGAACCTCCTTTGAGTTGTTTCAACTGCCCTCTGCTTATCCAGAATTGTTCGTGAGTCTCAACGGCCAGGTTGAACAGCTTTGGCCGCTACCTGCCCGCCTTTCGCCGCAATTGCGCCGTCCGGTGTCAGTAGCGCGATCGTCAGCGGTTCGCCGTTCAGCGTTATCGAGAAACCGGAATCGAGTTTTGCGGAGTAGACCGGCACGTTATTCGCCCTTTCTTTTCTTCGCGGCCTGTTCGTACTCCCAATCGTGGAAGCAATCGGCATCGCACCAACGGGGTTGAGAGTTCGCGTTCTGCGGCAAATGTTCGCCGCAGTAAAGACAGTTGCCGGTAGCGGCCGGGACTTCGGGTTGTCGCATGCCGGAGCAGGGCGGCATAGGCCGCTTCGTTTTGCTCGTCGGCGCGGTCGCATACATCAGCCATTGTTTTCCCCCATGAGTGCCGCCCAAGAAACCGGGAAGTGGGGGGCGACGATTTCCGCAATACGCTCGGCAACCTCTCGCGTTTCGAGTTGCGCGTGCGGGTCCAGGCGCAACTTGCACGCCCGGCAAATGGCCGCGAGGGACGCGGTTTCAATCCACTCGGTCATCATGTTTTGCGGGAGAATCGCGCGGGCCTGTTCCGGCGCAATACCAAGGGACAACAGTTCCTCGTACCCGGCGAGTGCGGTCGTCATTACCTGGTCGAAAATTTCATTCGCCTTTTCCATGATCTCCGTGGGGGCGACGCCGGCGGACCCTTGCTTTACGGCTTCGGCGCGCATTCGCCAGATCAACCGGAAAAAGTCTGGTTCAGAATCGACGTACCGGCGGGAGGTTTCATTGCGGGTAATGCCAATCATGTGCTTGAACCACTGGCGCGCGACGAAGATAGGCGCCCGGATATGCAGGCTGATCTGCGGATGGCTGAATGGTGTCCAGTGCTTGTGCTTCGCCAGGTAGCCGATCAGCTTTGTGTCTTTGTCGTTGAGTGTCGTTTCAAGAAAGAAGCCCTTGCGTTCGACATTCCACACGCTTTGCTTTGCCATGCTCACACGCGCGGCATTGACAACAGAAAGGTCCGATCCCATTACGCTAATTTGCGTGGCGGAAATACCGTTGAAGTTCATTTCAAGTACCTCGCTTGCTGGCGGAAGAAGTCTTTGACTTCCAGCTTTTCGAGTTTTCGTTCCAAATCCGGCAAGACGTTCTGGCGCATGTACGCCGCGGATTCGCGCATTTCGGCTTCGTGGCGGCTTGCAGTAAGCAAATCGCGGCGGGCTTTCCACAATTGCAATTTTACGAACATTTTTTCTCCAAAAAAGTATAAGTTGTTAGCAGTTGCTAATACTGCGGAGTAAATAAATTGCCCTACCGCGGGCGGTCTTTCTCGGCCAGTGCCTTGAATACTTCGGTCGAATAGCGAATCGGGATTGTAGCAAAGTTCACTAATGCTATGCGCATTTTTGCAAGTTGCCAATTAAATTGTTTTGGCAAAGTGAAATACTTTTGAATTTCGGGTGTCATTTTTCGCCCCCAATCCATTGCCATTGCAGGGCCGACGACCCGCGGCCGGTTGGCTTGTTATCCGGCAAGCGGCGCACAAGTCCCTTTTTTTCGTAGCGGTACAGTTGGTTGAGACATGCCTGCGCGAAAATATCAAGATGCAAAGCGCCTTCGGGGGCAGTATGCGGCTCGGCAAAGAAAGCTGCATAGCGGGCCTCGGCCTTGCTCGTCTTTTTCGCCCCACGGTCCTTGGCCGCCTTGGAAACTTCGGCTGGCGATTTGGTAGGGGCTTTTTGCTTAACCGCCCTGGCCTCTTTTGATAGCGCATCGGCAAGTTGGCCGAACGTAGAAGAAAACATGCTCATTTGCCTATCTCCCTTGTAGCCTGGCTTCGGCCTTGAGTGCCGCGTATGCCACGCAATCCTCAAGCGAATCGGTGTGGGCGGCTACCGTTTGGCGGTCGCGCACGTCCTTGAGTAGTTGAAGCAAAAGCCACCCCTCGGATTCTTGAAGATCGCGGCCGGTGATGATGTTGAAAGCCGCGACCGTCTTTCCCATACTGCGCTCGCCGCCTTCTTTGTCATACTGCTTGCCGCGGGCTTCCATAATGTCGGCCGCACGAAACAGGATATTTAGGGCCAGGGTGTGCTTGTGGGCGGCGCTAAACGTGGATTTGCTGGAACTCACGATTTAACCCCGCTTACGGTCGAATCGCCGTTGTACCGGCCGCGAACCGCATAGCCGCGATCGCGGCGGGTCGGATTGTGGAAGATCTTGCCCGATTCGGCGAGCGCAGTCGGATCGGAGCGCGCAGGTTCTTGAGTCCGGAGGACCCCGTTCCAGGCGGACGCACCCCGCGCCAGCGCCCGGGCCGGCGGCGCCGGAACTGCGGACCTGCGCCCGCCGGGGTGATTCTCCACCGGGCGAGGAAAACGCCGTGGCGCGGGGCTCCCAGTCAGATACGGCGCCCGCTTCCCGCGCGAGACGCCGGCGCTTGCCGCCGGACGAACGCTTCGACCATGATCTATGCCCGGGAACGTCAAGCCCGCCCATTCACACTTGAGGCAACGCCCTCGATAACCCCGCGCTCCCACAAATTCGCAAAGTTCGTTGTAAGAAACCAGACTCATTTTTTAATTCTCCATGTGTTGTTTATCAAACGGCAAACGGATTTTAGCAAACGCTAAATGTTCGTGCAATAGTTTTTTCGCTTCATTGCGTCAAAAAGGGCTTCTTGTACCGAACATTTTTTCTCAAGCACTTTTTGAACGGCCTCGTCAATTGTCCCTTCTGCCACAATATCGTATATCAGTACCTTTCTGTCATGCCCGCTTTGCAGTTGGCGAACAGGCCCAATGCGCTCGGTAATCTGCTCTCGGTACTCAAGATTGAAATCGGACGAGAAGAAAACAATGATGTTCGTAATGTCTTGCATTCCGTCATAGCCATGCCCGATGCTGGCCGGGTGTCCGAAACCGTATGGCGCCTCGCCGGTCATAAACTTCTCAAGGCCGGCATCAGTCGCCAGATCAACGCCCGGCGCGGAGAAGACACGGGAAAGGCGCGAAGCAACCGCGCCAGGTCAGATTTAAAGTTGTAAGCGACCAACAGGGGGAGTCCGCCGGCTTCTTCGTAAATATCCTCAAGCGCCTGTAACTTCTCGTCATGGACCTCGGCCCAATCTTCGGTTTCGGGGTCCGTGTAAATCGCTCCGGCGGCAAGCTGGCGACATTTCATGGTCATGCTGCTTGCGGTGAATGCCTCAATGCCCTTGTTTCCGATCTCGATGTACATTTCGCGTTCCATCTTTTTATAGAGTTCGCGGGCTTTGGCCGGCATGTCGACCATAACGGTAAATCGCAGCGGCACTTTAAGATCGGGAAACCAATCTTTAGGGTCCAGGGCCAGGCAAATGTCAGCGATTCTTGAATTTATCTCGGCTTCCGCACCTATTTTTGGCCGCAACTCCCCAAACTTATCGTTTTTGTGCTTCATTACACGCTCAAACCATCTTTGTTCAAACGCACCATACGACCGGCCAAGTCGCCGACCGGCATCGAGGAAAAACAGTTGCCCCCACAAGTCTTTCAACCCGTTGCTCACGGGTGTTCCGGTGAGTTCCATAACCCGCCGCACCGCGGGGGAACAGACTACCCGCGCCAGGCGATCGGCCCGCAAGCTACCGCCCTTGGTTCCGTGCAGGTACCGCGAGCCGTCCTTTCTCTGGCGTACTGAAATTCGCAGGCTCTTTAGTTTGGTCGCCTCGTCTGGAACGACATTTGCAAAGGGCCATTTGCTTCCAAAGTGATCGAGAAGCCAGGGTATTTGTTCGTAGTTCGTTGTGAATAGCGGAACGTCCCTTGACAGTGCCGCAAGTCGCTCTTTTTCGTTGCCGACGATCGCGGATATTTCAAGGTGTCGGAAGTCGGCCCACTTGTTGACCTCTTTCGGCCAAGTGTATTTCGCAACCCGCTTTGGCGCGAATATGATGGTTGGCCGCGTTTCCCCGGCGAGATATATTGAGTCAAGTGCTGCAAGGGTAGCAACGGTTTTTCCCATGCCGGGGCGGGCGAATAGCGCGCAACGCAAGTTGTTGACAAGGTGATCGGTCGCCAGTTGGCCGTAAGCGCGGGGTATCACTTCAAAGACCTCCGGTTCGCCATGCTCAAAGTCCGAGCAGTAGTCAGCCGGCGGTATCTGGTCCGTTGGGTCACGCCAGGACGGTGCGCCGCAAAATACGCAACGGAATGGGGCTACCGGAGTGTGCCGGTGGAAAATGCGTTCCCAACCCTCGCGGAAGGCGTCGGTAGCCGCTTTGGTCGTGAGCGAATCGCCGGTAATATCGTTCCGGCTCATGCTACTTGGTCCTCTAATTCGCGCTCGATTGGCGGTACAAGAACAATCACGGTTCCCCCTGGAAACTCACCTTGCGCAAGTGCCGCGGCTTGGGCGAAGTCTTTTACTTCTTCGTGTTGCAGTTTGAAAATTGATGATTTTCCGGCAGCATCGCGCACCACTATGCGAAACTCTTTTGGTGTGGTCATTTCAGTAACTCCATGAGCGCGTCGACTTCTTCGTAGGTGCTTACAACATCAACCGTTTCGCCAAGGGCGCGCATTCGTTTGTGTTCGCGTGCTTGTCCAGGGCGGGGCTTGCCACCTGGTCGCTTTACCTCTACCCAACTACAACGCGTTGGGTGCATGATTCTCCGGTCGGGGCAATGCCGACGGCCGACCCATTCGGCTTTGCGCACGTCGCCTCCGTTCTCCTGCACACGCTCGATAAGGTAGGTTTCAATGTCGTTTTCGATCACTTCTGTAAACCTTTCGGTGCGTAGAGTGGGATCGAGTATTGAGCCATTCTCCCAACGACCACACCATTCCATACATTCTTTACTGTGTCGGTAATAACGTCAGAATCTTGGCGCTTCTCGTGAAGCCAAGCAACAGGCTCACCGAGCCACGCCTTGAGTGCGGAGTCATCTGGCTTGATGACGAGTGCTTTCATTGCCACAATAATATGCGGTGCGTTTGATCCAGCAATTTCTTTCAGCGCCTCATCCTTCAGTTTAATTGTGGCTAGTGCTGCGGCTAGTGCTTCTCCTTGCGAAGCGAGTTGCTGGCGTAGTTCGGTTATCACTTCTTGTGCGGAATTCCCTTGTCTAGCAAATGCGTCCATAAGATTTTGACGCTGTTCCTCTTTTTCATCGAGTTGCTGGCGCATGGATTTGATTTCATCGTTGCACGTATTGTGATCCCGTACTTTCATCTTTCCTCCTGTGTAATGTGGAAGGGCGCTGTCACCGCCCTTGGGCATTACTTCGGCTGTGCCTGCTCACGTGCGACGCAGGCCGGCGCTGCCTTGGCATACTCGCTGGTGCAGAGAACAGCCAGCGCGTCTTCCTTCAGTCCGAGACCGGAGAAGCTGCGACTGGTTTCACGGATTCCGCACTCGTCGTCTTTCCAAGATGTTCCAACTGAAAAGCCAAAACCGACCCCAGCGCCACCAACGGTACTGGACCCCATACAGGGGGCAGTCGGGTAGACGTTCCCACTGAATACGCTTGGGACGTTTTTGATGGTGTAGTCATTTTGCTCGATCCTCGTGGTGGTTTGAGTCGGGATGGGGGCCGCATTGACCGTCAGCGAATTGCCACCGTTGCTCAGGGTGTTGCCGCCCGAGTTGGAAGTGGATTTGCTGAGCGAGCCCGAGTTTGCCGAGCCGCCCCCGGCGAAAGCCGCCGCGTTGTTGCGGACGTCGGTCGAGATGCGATTGGACACATCGACGTTGGTGAATTGCGCTTGGCCTTGACCCCTGAAGCTGACCCTGTGCCTGACCTTGAGTTTGTGTCAGAATGCCGCCGTCACCGGGTGGATTGTCGTTGCCGATGCCGACAGCAAAGGCTGACCTCATAGTCAGGGATGAAACAGCCACGAGGGCCGAGAGAACAAACACTTTGATGCGCTTCATTTCACTACTCCTTGCAATGATGACTGTGGCCGACAGTCGGCGGTGTTGCTCATTTCAAGCCACGCCTTGAGCGCGGAGTCGTCTGGTTGGATGGCGAGTGCTTCAGTAGCAATACTGCTACACTCACCTGCGGATAGAATGCAACCGTTGTCTGCTTCCAAGTATTCAATTTTGGAAAGCGCCTCGTCCTTCACCTTGATCGCGGCCAGTGCTGCGGCGAGTTCATGTTCCATCGCGTCTAGCTGTTTCCATGCGTCGAACTTTGCCTCAACATTGCCGTTTGCTACATTTTTGGCTACTTCAAGATCATCAAGTGCTGCGGAAAGTCGCTGGCGCAGGGATTCGTTCTCAAGTTCCTCTTTAGCGAGTTGATCGCGGTATGCTTTGAATAAATCACTGTTCATTTCTTCAACTCCAAGGAAAAGTTTCTCCACGCCGGACGTTGATGTTTCTCGTACTCGGCAATCTGCTCATTAGTCATTTCTTCTGGGCAGTATTCCAGCATGAGTTCGTCAATCCTGGCTTGCGCGGCTGACAGTTGCTGGCGCAGGGATTCGACAAGATCAGCACGGATGTACTTCACGTCCGATTCATGGACGCGGTCTTGGCACCATGTAACATGCCCAAGCCACTCGCTATCTTCGTCGTCGCACACCTGAAGATATATTGCGTCGTGTTTCGTTGATTCGCTCATAGCTTCGGCTCCGTGACAGCGCGTTGATGTTTTTCGTATTCCGCTAGTTGCTCCTGAGTCATTTCATCAGGGCAGCATTCCAGCATCAGTTCGTCGATCTTGGCCTGCGCGGCTGATAGTTGCTGCCGCAGGGATTCGATCTTTGCGTCATCTGCTTCGCATGGATAGTTATTGAACAAGTGGTTATCAGACAAATCCTTAATCATTTCCCTTGCTCCTTTGCTGCGCGGTAGAGTGGCATACAGCACTTTCCTTCCGGGCAATGCCCTAACCCCTCCGCACCGTGGTCTATTGCGTACTGACAGCGACCGTCGTCACGACAAGGCTCCGCATGGCACAGGCGCACGTCCTTTAGGTCATCTGTGGCGGCGAGTGCTTCCTCTATTCCTAGAACTGTGCCAAATTCAGGAACTTGTGCCACGCAATACTCAACCGCTATCCGCAGTATCACCTCGCGCTTCTGACTGTCGTTATATTCTTGGCTTGAAATACGATTGCCTTCAAACCGACGATTTCGCTCGGCTTCAAGTTCGGCCTGTGCAGCGGATAGTTGCTGCCGCAGGGATTCGATCTCTTTCGTTCCTGACTTGTATCCAAGTTCAAACCAGTAATCTGAGTTACTCATGGCTTTGGCTCCGTGGCGGCGAGTGCTTTATCGCAGACATCGAAAATCCGCTTTGCTTGGAACGGGTGGTAACTCCATGACATTCCGCCCCATACCCGCAACCCTTCGCACTGGTGCCTGCTGTATTTCAGCGCATCCCGCAGCATCACCTCGCGCTTCTGACTGTCGTTATATTCTTGGCTTGAAATACGATTGCCTTCAAACCGACGATTTCGCTCGGCTTCAAGTTCGGCCTGTGCAGCGGATAGTTGCTGCCGCAGGGATTCGATCTCTTTCGTTCCTGACTTGTATCCAAGTTCAAACCAGTAATCTGAGTTACTCATGGCTTTGGCTCCGTGGCGGCGAGTGCTTCAATGGCTTGCTGCTTTGCTGCTTCGCATACACAGTGGCCGTCGTCACCCATATCATCAAGAAGCTGGTCGAGCGCATCCCGCAGCATCACCTCGCGATTGATGTGGTCGGCGAGTTGCTTAGATTGTTCCTCATATTCAAATGCTAGTTCCATTCCTGCCTTTTGCTCTGAAAGCCATTTGCTTTGCAGGTCATTACAAATATGAATAAGTTCGTGACGCTCCATGTACTCGAATGGTTTGGCTGGAGAAAGTTCGCCAAGGAACTTGTCTAGTTCGCTCATTACCTTTGCTCCTTCGCTCGATGACACGCACACTCATTACCTACCTCTTTGAGAATATTGAACGTGCAAGTATTTGTTACTTCTCCCTGTTGTCTTATCCAATCCCGCAGTAGCACCTCGCGCTTGATGTGGTCGGAGAGTTTGCTTTCCCGTTCAGCCACACGACCTGCATCGAATGCGATGGCGTAGAAGCGTTCAAGTGCGTATTCATTCGCTGAATACTCCGGGCGTCCTTTAGCATCTTCATAGCAGTAAAAGCACTCTTTAGCTAAGGTGATGACTTGTTTGTGTGTGGTCATTTCATTTTTATCCCGGTATTGGCGGCGCCGCAGAACCACAATTCGCCGCCGATTGTTATGGGGTGATCGCCGCGGGTTAGGCACATCGCAAGGGTCTTTTCGAGCGAGGCGATGTAACCGGCCTGCTTTGAAATTTTAGCCTCAAGCCTGGTTTCTTCCGCTTGCTGCCCCGCCTCCGCGCGCTGCGACAATATGCTGTTTGCGAACAGCACGATAGCCATGATTACCGCGCCTTGTAGCACTGGCGAAAGGACGAGGCGAAATCCGGGGGAGTGAAAAATACCGGGCGTGTACATTTTGCTTCTCCTTATTTGCCCATGTAGGTTTTGCGGTACTCTCTTTGATACGCAATCAGACGTTCGCGGTTTGCTGCGTAATACTCCTTTGCGTAGGCCGCTTTCTTTTCGGGGTCTACGCCTCTCCCGCGGGCGGCGATCCTCTCGCGGTTCGCCTCGTAGTAGGCTTTCTGGCGTGCGACGATCTTCTCGCGGTTCTCTGCGTAGTAGGCTTTCTGGCGTTCGGCAATCCTCTCGCGGTTCGCCTCGTAGTAGGCTTTCTGGCTTGCTTTCCTCTCAGTGCTACCCATTTGGTTTCTCCTAGTTGATTTAGTTGGTGCGAAACGAACTTTATCAAACGCTAAACGTATCGTCAACAATTATTTGCAGATTGCTAAATGCTAGTGCGTCGCTATTCAGTGCTTTGTTGTGCTTTTGTAGGTTCGTTCTATAGTGGACAATCGTAAGGTTCCAGGGAACATGCAACCCGCTAACATCGGCGCCGTCCTATGTTACGCCTTTAAACGGTATGATGTGGTCAACGTGTATAGCATCACCGGATAGTTCGGCGATTTCGCGGGCCAGCTTGTATACCTCTGCGGTTTGGCTAATGTACGCTTTGGAAAGGCGGGATGCACCTTTGAATAGTCTACGTGCGTTGGCATGCGCGTATATCCGCGCCTTGTTCGTTTCACGGTAGGATTTCTTCTGCATGGCTAACTTTTCCTTGTTTGCTTCATTGTAGGCTTTCATCCGCATGGCTACCTTTTCCTTGTTAGATTCATAGTAGGCTTTCTTCCGCGCTAATATCTTTTCCCTGTTTGCTTCATAGTAGGCTTTCTTCTGCATGGCTACCTTTTCCTTGGTCGATTCATAGTAGGCTTTCTGGCCTGCGACGATCTTCTCGCGGTTCGCCTCGTAGTAGGCTTTCATCCGCATGGCGACCTTTTCCTTGTCTTTCACCACATCAATCCTTTCTGTACCTGTTGCTTTCAAACCCGGCCGCAGCAAGCGGTAAGCCCTTGGCCCAGGCGGGGTTATCCGACATGAGCGCGGCAAGGTGCGCGTCGGAATAGCAGGGAAGGTCGACCGCCTCGGTAATTTGCTCGTCATGTACCGGAATCTTGATTTCATATCCGTAATCGAGGATACGGCGCACCGGGGCTTTTAGAACGTCGCGGCTTCCGGCTTGCGTCACGTTTTCCGCCAGTTTGCCGGAATACGTCTTGAGCCTGTTCCATTGCCGGCTGAACTGATTGATACCCATGTAACTGAGTTTGCCGTTTTCGTCGTACCGTGGGGATGGGTAGCACAGCTTCCGGCCGGATGGTAGGGTAAGTGTCATCCATGCGCCCAATTTTGTAGCGGAAATCTTGCGGGCATAGAACGTGCGGCCGGGGGTGTCAAGCGCCAGGCGGAACGCCTGTTCCAACTCTTTCCAGAAGCCGACTGTTTCGGGATGGGCTTCGCGCCAAAGGCGCTTGAACGAGTCGCAAACCACATAGGTTTTCTTCTTCATTCCGTAGTCACGTTTGGTTTTTACTGCCCATTCGTGTGCGCGTTCCGCTTCCCGCCAAATACGTTCGGGGATGTTTCCAGCCGCACCCTCTGCCATTTGATCCAAGTCGATTCCATAGGCAACTGCGAAAGTTACGAACGCACCTACGCCGCCCTCGTAGCCAAGGGCCAACTCCATAACTTTGCCGATTTGCCGGAACGAACCATCCCCGGAAGATTTGTTCTCCATGACGGCCTCTGGCGTGATGCGAAACGCCTTTGAGTAGGCGAGTGCATACAGGTCATAACCCTTGCGCGTCGGTTCACCCTTCTTATCCAACTTGAGTTCAACAGGATTGCCGGAGAGTACGGCGTCCCTGATCTGATCGCCGGTGTACCAGTTGCCGTCAACGCCCATGCAGGTGTCGAAATCGGCAAACGCCTGCAATTTCCATGTCTCGCCCGCGAGCCAGGCCAAAAACCGGCCCTCGATGTTCGACAAGTCAGCGACAACGAGTTTCTTGCCAGGGGGTGCTATCAGGCAACCGCGAACGGCTGATGATAGTAGGCGCATAGGATCATCGAATACCAGATCGGCGCAGTCGGCCTTGATCGCCGCAATACCCGCCTCGATGACGCTCTGCTTTAGCGTCGGCCTGGGGAGGTTCTGCAACTGCACTCCGCGGCCGGCATCGCGGCCGGTGCGCATGGCGCCGCAAAACTGGATTGTATTTCTCAATCGGTTGTCCGGGCCGGTAAGTTGCTTGAACTTTTTGTACTTGCTTACGGACGTACTGCTTGCCGAAAGGCGATTGTTCAACAGACTTACGACGACCTCCGGCAAGTTGTGATCGGATGCAAGCAAACGCTCCACATTGGCACCCCGCAAATCTGGTAGCCAAACGTCATACACGTCTGAAAGTAGGCGCAGAAGGGCATCCCGTTGGGTAGTCGCCTCGATCGCGCCTTCCGATAGTTCATTCGCCTCAACAGCAAGCAGGCTCTTTGCGCGTTCGGCGGTAGTAATTGCGCCGTTGACCAGATCAATATCGACCAATACGCCCGATCGGTTTATGTTCTGGTCCATGTGCCACAAGTCCAGTTCGCGGAGGGCGGTTTCGCTTTCTGTTCCGTAGTTCCAGTTGGGCATCAAGCGGCGCACTTCGCGCATGGCCGCAACGTCATTTATCGCATACTCCACGAACCGCGCCCATTCCGCCGGGTGCGTTTCCCTGGTCGCACGGCGCAACTTCATGTTCTTTGGCCGCGGTTTGCAGAACAAGTGAACGAGTGCTTTGCCGTCTTTGAGTTTCGCCATGTCATCGGCGACCTTGAAGATTTCGCACAACTTGTCCAGGCCGCCGGGTAGGCTATGTGCCAATGCGTGCGCCATTGTACATTGCCACCTTTCGGCCGGAGTTGGGAAGCCGTTGAAGTGCAGAACCGTCCGGTCGAACGTGGCATTGTGGGCGATCAGCGTAACGCGCTCGTCAAGTAGATTGTCCTCAAGTTCGCTAGGCATACGCGCGCCGGTGGTAGCGTCATAGGCAACTACCGGGCGGTCGCCGCGGGCGTAAGTCCAGATCATTATTTCGGCATCGCGGGCGTAGTTGTCAGTTCCGTTGCGAATGTCCGTTTTGCTGAATGTCTCGGTATCGAGAAAGAACGGGGCACTCATTGCAGAACCGTTGCGTTTGAGTTTCGCAGCACCGCCAGAACATCAACGATTATTTCTTCTGGCGGGACGCAACATACCTCACTGAATTGGGTAACAATCTCTGCCAGCGACTCAAGGACAAAGACCGAATCGCGGGGGAATTTGATGCCGCCGACAATTTCGCCCTTGGCGCTTTCCTTGAAGTCAACGAAGAAACGATTTGCCATTATCGAAAAGCCTTTCGCAAAAACTGTTAAACCAACGGCGAATAAAGTAACTACGGGCGATCGAAATAACCGTAAAGACCAGGCCGATGCCGAAAGCGTCACCGACCGTTACCCGATACCCGAAAGCAGGTAGGACGATCAGATTAGCTATCAGGTTGATGCCGAAGCCGATAACCACGTTCACCCAGGCTTCGATAAGGGATTGCATTTTCGACTGCATTACAGTAAATCCTCCACTACCGCCGCGTACACCCGGCTTGTGGCGATGTTGAAATACTCCAATTCGCGCTCAATGCCGATAAAATGAAAGCCGTCCATTACGGCGGCGCGGCCGGTGCTACCGGACCCCATAAACGGGTCAAGAACTACACCCCCAGGCGGTGTTACCAACTTGCACAAATATCGCATGAGGTCGGTTGGCTTGACGGTTGGGTGGTTGTTCCCTTTGGTATCCGTGTTCTCGGTCTTGCGCAACGTATTTCCGTGCTGGAATTGCGGTCCTGGGTTGTCTACACCCGCGTGCCGGTCTTTGCTACTCGCCTTGGCACAGTAGAAGAACCGCGCGGCGTTGGGGAAAGCGCCCAAAACATCGGTACACCCATCATGGATAAGATTCGCCGGCCAGCGGCCAGGTGGGATTACCGCCTCGCCTACGCGCTGTTTCCAGCCACCCTCATGTAGCCCAAGGTTTTGCCCGCCTCGATTTTCCGGTAGGCGCTCTGTTACGCGGTGGTTACTCTCAAAAGCCGCGGCGTCGGCGTCATCGGTAAGGGGTACGCGGGATGCGTCTATGTTCAGCCCGCCGGTGCCGTGTGCAAGTACGTTTGCCGCAATGGTCTTTTCTGAAATAGGTTTGCGCGCGACGGTGATTGGCTCAAGGGCGGGTTTAAGCGCGGTACCCCAACCTTGCCATTGCTTTGCGGCGTCTGTTGCGGGGGTGGTTTCAACCACTGTCGCGCCAAACCCTTTTCCATTCTCAACCTGGCACAAGGTTTTATTCGCAGTTCCTTTGCGTACACCAACCACTTCACGCTCGGCGCCGGCCGCCTTGTCTATTGCCTTGCTCACATCCATAGACTTCGGGAATCCCGACCCGTATACCCAGGCGATCAAATCCCGAATCTCGAAACCAGCGTCCTCGATGTTGACGGCCATTCGGTGTTGCGTTCGCGTGCCGGCGAATGAAAGCAAGTGGCCGCCTGGTTTGAGTACGCGCAGGCACTCTTTCCATATTTCGACACCGGGGATAGCGTAATCCCAATGCTTGTTCATAAACGCCAGGCCGTAAGGCGGATCGGTAACGATCGCGTCAACTGAATTGCTCGGTTGTTCGATCAGTAGCTTTAGGCAATCACCATGTAGTAGCTTAACGGACATTACAAACCATGCCTTTTCAGCCTTTGTTTCGCGGAACTCAAACAGGCCGCCGTGGACCGGGTGCAGGATTGCGAACAGGCGCGCAAGGTACGGCGACCTGTTGTTGTTCAGCTTCCAGCCTTGTGGTACCGACTCGGCAATCGCGTAGTGGTGCCGGAGGACATGCAAGATGGTCCTGGCTGAGTAGTGCTTGAATCCGCGGGCTATTACATGGTCCGCTTCCGAGACAAAAGCCTCCCAAACGTGAAAGTTGTCGGATAGCCAATCGCTGAACTCAAGCGGGAAAACCCCAAGGTTCGCGTATGCCGTATCTACGACTTCACTACGACTAAAACTGGCAATGTGTTTCATGTCACTTCTCCTTTTGTGGTTTTTTAGACGCCGGTAGGTGTTCCCGCACCCCGTCAACTCCTTTCTTAAAAAGGTTTGTCGGAACCGGCGTCTAAAAAACCGCCTCAAGCGAGGCGGGGAGGGGGTTTTTCAACAGGCGACGGGGGAGGCTTTCAGCATTCCAGTGGCAATTTGCCGCTGGCGCCGGGCCATTTCACGTTCACCATTCGATACGCCGGCGTAGCGACCAGACGACGAACTGCCCCATTTCTTGCCGGAGTGCTGCCCAAGTCCCTTGCCGCGGGAGCGATACCCTTGCGCCGCGTTGAGTGCTTGAATGTACTCAGCCGAACCGGAGAGCGCCGCGGCGAGGGCCGCCATGAGCGCACGCGAACGGTAGAAAGGTGAGGATTTCTTGCCGGAGTGCTGCCCAAGTCCCTTGCCGCGGGAGCGATACCCTTGCGCCGCGTTGAGTGCTTGAATGTACTCAGCCGAACCGGAGAGCGCCGCGGCGAGGGCCGCCATGGGCGCACGCGAACGGTAGAAAGGTGAGGATTTCATGGCGGCGCCCCTTTAGAACAGATCGTTGTCAGACGTGCTTGAAGCCGCACCGCCGCCGGTGTCGCCCAGGTCGTCAAACTCGTCGGGGGATGCCACGCCACCGCCACCAAACGATTCGCCGTCAGAGTGGAACTGGACACCCTTGAGGGAAGCGTGCACGCCCTTTTTCTTCATATCGGACATGCCGTAGATTTCGATTGACGCATTGACGTAACAACCGGAATAGGGCTTACCATCGGCCTCGGTAAGCGGGGTCTTGTCCTTGTCAAGAATCGTCGGGCGCGTGGCGTTCTTTGCGGAGAAGTAAAGTTTGCCCTCATACCCGACATAAACCTCGCCGGAACTGGAAAGGCGCGCATCACCGTTGCGGAGGCACTTCTTTGAGGACTCAAGGGCGGCGAGCATTTCCTTGCCCTTGCCCTTCCAGGTTTCGTTCGCAACCTCGATCATTGCGGCGGCGGCCGTAATCGGCGTGCGGACGTTCTTACCGTCGACCGATGTGACTTTGTAGACCTTTGTTGTTTCTTCCAGAATGAAGTCGGCGCCGAACTTTTTGGTTTGCCCTTCTTCCATTGCTTCGGCATTGAACAGTTGGTGGGCAAACGAGAGGCGGGCGCCTTCGATAAAGAGTTTCATTTCGTGTTTCCTTTTCTGTAAAGTTGCGGGCGATTTTCTACCCGCGGTTTGGTGATTGCTAAAGTTACGGACGTGCTACAACAGATCGTTAGCGGATTCGCCGACCACTTCAAAATCGTCGGCGGGCTTTACGTTAATCGCCTGGCGCATATCTTCCAGGGCAACAACGGTCGGCGTACCATCGGCGCGAGTGATTCGGGCGGCCAGTTTCTTCCACTTGCGCGGATTGGCTTCGGCGATCAGCTTTTCGGCCCGCGTCGGGGAAACGAGATTGAAGGTGGTACATTTGGTCTCGCTTGATTCGCATCGCCTTCATTTCTTCTTCAACCTCTGCGGGGTTATCCCACGCGCGATTCCCGGCACGGCCCTCTACGACTTTCAACCCTTCGGCCTCGCCGATTTCGCCAGCAAGTGCACCGGCAATGGTCTTTTGAGAAACAGCTTTTGACCACTTTTCGATCAAGGGAAGAAGCAGGAACAGCTTGGCAAGCCGCGCTTTGTCCTCCGGGTAGTGCGTTTCGGCGGTGTCCGGTGTGGAATCGAAGTCCATGCCGACCGCTTCCGCAACGACCTTTTCCAGCTTCGGGACATTCGGCCTTCGCACGGCAATAGACGCATTGCTTTTCACCGGGGTAAGGTATTCCGAAATAGTGTCAATCGGCTTCCCGATAAGGCCAAGTGCTTCAAGACCGGCCGCGAGGCACCGGGTTTGTGCGGCCTCAACCGCGGCATCGTTCTTGAAATCCCATTCGGACGGTGCGTTTCGGACGTTCGGCTGACTGATTACCAGGCGAATTGTGTTGATTGTTTGCATGGTATCCCCTAGAAAAGATCGGCGGCCGTGTTGTCGATGTGGATAGCACCGACCAACTTGCCCTCGTTGTACGCTTTCAATGCCGCCAGCGCATAGATAATCAGTTGGTGATTTCCAAACGCTTCGACATTGTTGCGGCCTGTCTTGAGGTCGATCACGATCAACTCGCCGTGGCGTACAACAATCGCGTCGGCGGTCCCGATTGCATCCGGCTCCCCGGTGATGCTGGAAATATCGAGTCCCTGTTCAATGAACAATTCGCCGGTATCACCAACATGACCCCAAACCGTGTCGAGATAAACCTGCACCGTGCGGGCGTGTTCCTCGTCGAAGGTAAAGTCGATACCGTCCACCTTTTCCTGGTAGCCGATGTACGACTCCGCAGCGCGTTTTGTTCTCAAGGCACAGGGCCGCTACGTGATGTTGGAACGTACCCTCCGACGCCGCCATGCCGGCCTGGTCCTTGTTGCCAGCCAGCTTCTCCATTGCGATACTGCCTACGCACGTCATCCATTTGTAGGCGGATGACGGAGAGCAGATAGCGTGCTTGCTAGGTTGCGGGGCGGTCATGTCAGGCAACCATGCGGCTGAGTTCAACGTCGAAAGCTGCCAGGCGTTCGGGGGCGATTTCACTTGCGCGGGCCGCACCGTAGGATTTCAGGAGCGCGACCACGGCATCACGCCCCAGCCTTGGCGACCGCAGCGGTCAGAATCGGCGCACGCTGTTCCGCCGTCATCGGCTCTTTTTAGCCGGGGAGGGGGATTGCTCGCCGGAGGTCGATGCCTTCACTTCCGGCGCAGCGACTTGTTCCGCAGTAGTGGGGGTATCGGCAGGTTCCGTAGCAGCAGTTTGCGCGGGGGCTTCTTTCGACTTTCCCAAAGCCACCTTCTCGGCCTTCGGACTACCGGCGGATTTCAACGCGGCGACCAGTTGAAGAACAGCGGCGGTGTTTTCTTGCAAAGCGAGTTCAAGGCTCATTTGGTTTCTCCATGTTGTAACAGTTGTTAAAAAATATGCAGCAAGCGAACTTTAGCAAGTGCTTTCCAAAATTGCAAACTATTTTTAGCAAAGTATAAAGATTCTGACGAAGAAAAACGCCGATAACCCTTGTGCTGTGGGCCTTTCGGCGTTGGAAAAATTTACGTTGCCAGCCTGACAAGGCGTTCGATAATGGCCTTTGAACCTGCCTTTCGTTCCTGATCTGAAAACGGCGGCAATCGTCGCGCTAATCGTGGGCGTGGCCGCATTTGGCGGGGGGTACAAGGTCGCCGATTGGCGTTTGACGGGGCAATACACCGCCGAGAAGCTAAAGGCCAGCCAAGACGCCGCAAAGGCCCTCGCCGACATGACCGCCGACCGCGATTTGCTGGCCGGGAAACTTTCGGTCGCGAACGACAAACACACCAACGAACTAAGGAACGCCCAAAATGAAACGAATCGCCTTCGTGATCGGCTTGCTAATAGCTCTAGCGGGTTGCGCATCGCTGCAACCTGCCCCGAATCCCGCCTCGGCCCCCAAGCCGCAAGCGGTGTCCGCGTGGATACTGGAACCGGGGCCGAACTTGATTCAACTGCTCGACGCGCTTATTTCGCCCTTCGCGACGGAATCGACCGAGCAAGCGCCCAGCTTGCCGCCTGCCCCCACGTGAAACGCACCCCGGGCGGGTAGAAGGTTTGCCATTCGGCACGGGCGCGGGCGAGGTCTTGGCTAATCGCCTCGCGGCGGTAGTGCATGGCCGAAAGGGTTGCCGGGTCGGTCACGAACTGGCCCGTCTTCGTTTGCTCGGCCAACTCGGCCTCAAGAGCGCGCATTCGCAGGGTAGCGACGAGGTAGCGCGCGGCTCGAATCAATTTTTTACGCATGGTGCCTTCCTTTACAGTTCGACATAAGAGTTTTCAAGGGCGCTTTTGATTGCCGAAATTAAATCTTTTTTACTCCCCGGCCGGTCGCATAGCGCGATAACTTCTTGGATCAATTGCGCCCGAAATTCGCTTTGTTCAATAACCCTTGCGTAGGTTTTTTCCAACCGCGATTCGATTTCTTCGGCGGTTTCTTCGCCTACCAAATCACCGAGGCGTTTTGCAAGTTCCTTTTCGGCGGGGGTTAGGTGCCCTTCTGTTTCCAGCGCGGCCAAAAGGTGCGGCGAGTCCATGCGCTCCATTAAAAAGGGGTTCATTGCAAGCATTTTCCTTACCTTTCGTTGTTGGTGGCGGCCAGGGTAGTAGTTAAGCAGAAGGACAACCGATCGGAATCAAGCAGGGTTGCTTTGCGCAGGTCTACCGGCGGGTCTTTTTGGTCTAGCTTATGCGGTGCTTCGTGCGCAACTGCGTTTCCGTAGGAATCTGCGACAACCAACCTAACCGAGCGGGGGGGGATAATTTTGATCGTACTCCTGGGGCTTTCGCCAATGAAACGGTTGCGTTCGCGCCGGTTATTTGCGAAAGCGTACTTGCGTTCGTGTGCCCTAACTGCTTCGACACGGAGGTAGCGCCGCCGTTGTCCCTCAGATACGCCCGCAGGTTGTCTCTGCGTATATCGTAGACCGCCTTCAAATGTTTCGTCGCGTTCATGGTACTTCTCCTTTGGCTTTGAGCCTAGCTTTTTTTTTCAGCACTAATTTGATACTGAGTTATCGTTATATCAGTTGATTTAGTGTTTAGCAAGTGTTAAATTTGGCAAATTGCAATGTGGCATAAGGCTACCCAATGAACCAATTAAGAGTATTTCTGAACGCTGCGACGAGCGAGGAAAAGGCAATGCTTGCGGAGTTGTCAGGTACGACGCTCGGCACGCTTCACCAAGTTGCCGGAGGGTATCGCAAGAACGGCGAGGCGGTTGTCCGCGCTGGCCTGGCAATGCGTATCGAGGCCGCAGTTGCGGTTTTGCGCAAGGCGAATCGCTCGTTGCCTGAGTTGTTCCGCACCGACCTCTCACCGGAATGCCGGGAGTGATTTTGCCAAACGCTGTCTCGGAAACAAGACCGCGGGGGTGATTTTGCGGTGATTGCGGATTGACCATGCATTTAACCGGGAGGAGACTTTTTCGACCGGGGGTGCAAATTTTCGACGGAGCGTTTCTCGTTGACGGATCGCAATATGCCCAAAGTAATAGCCGATTGCAATACTAAAAACGCGCAAGTAGCTTGTTGCCCAAGATATTTAGCATTTGTTTTTGATTTTAGCCAACGAAACCGCCAAGTAGCTGACGAAAGGGTAAACTTGAAATGTCCGATAGCGCATTGAAACATTGGTGGGCGGGTAACAGTACCTTGCCTTTTTCGAAGCCGCGGAGGTATGGAATGCCGCAAAGCGACATACTGATATGGAGGCCGCCGAGAAGGACGCTACGATTGCGGGGCTACAACGGACAATCGCAGAATTGAATGAAAATCTTCATCGCGTAAGTCACAAGTTGGCATAGATTGTTGCCAAAACGGACGCCGGCCATACGGAAATGCGCGACTCCATACCTCCTTTGCAACGTGAAGGCCGGCGAACAGTGCACGGCGCAATGTAGAGGTTTGCCACAACCTATCCAGGACGATCGAAGCCCTGCGGGCCTCGTCTTGCGCCCTTGCCGAAGGGCAAGTGCCAAAGGAGTAATCCACCAAAGCGGGAATACCCGCCCGGGTAATGGGTTGCGGCTCGCGTGCTGCTACCCAATCGGCCGCCAGGTAGATGCGGCTAGGGGGTTAGCCAAAGCAGTCTCAACAGGTCTTAGCCTGGTCGGGGCGGGCCGCCGACCCGCTGAGTGTCCGACTGCCAGAAGCAAAATTGCTGACAAAATTCAAGATGGAAGCACTTTTTCCAAAAACGGATTGCGATTTGCGGGCCACTTTTTTACCTGGATTTTCGATGGTCGATCGGCCAAAAACGGTTTCGACCAGGTTCGGCCATGTCGCTAGCATTTTCTAACCTGGCGCCGTTAGGTTGAAAGCCAATAAAAACAAAGGTTTAGCCTCGTTTTCCTGGCGCCGGACCTGCCATGCGTTCAACCTGTCAGCCTGGCGCCGGACCTGCCATGCGTTCAACCTGTCAGCCTGGCGCCGGACCTGCCATGCGTTCAACCTGTCAGCTTGGCGCCGGACCTGCATGCGTTCAACCTGTCAGCCTGGCGCCGGACCTGCCGTTCAACCTGCCGCCCCGGGCCTGCCATGCGTTCAACCTGTCAGCCTGGCGCCGGACCTGCCATGCGTTCAACCTGTCAGCCTTGGCGCCGGACCTGCCATGCGGTCGCCTGCGCCGGACCTGCCATGCGTTCAACCTGTCAGCCTGGCGCCGGACCTGCCATGCGTTCAACCTGTCAGCTTGGCGCCGGACCTGTAATGCGTTCAACCTGTCAGCCTGGCGCCGGACCTGCCATGCGTTCAACCTGTCAGCTTGGCGCCGGACCTGTAATGCGTTCAACCTGTCAGCCTGGCGCCGGACCTGCCATGCGTTCAACCTGTCAGCCTGGCGCCGGACCTGCCATGCGTTCAACCTGTCAGCCTGGCGCGGCCGAAGCTTGGCGCCGGACCTGTAATGCGTTCAACCTGTCAGCCTGGCGCCGGACCTGCCATGCGTTCAACCTGTCCCTGGCGCCGGCCCATGCGTTCAACCTGTCAGCTTGGCGCCGGACCTGCCATGCGTTCAACCTGCAGCACATGATCAAACAAGCGGTCGCCGGCGTATAGATGGATAAACCGCCGCGGATAACCTGGCGTTTTTTGGGCGTTTTCACCCGCTCGCAAAGTCTGTAAACGCCTACGTCTCAGGCGTTCCCAACTATTTTTTTGCAATGTGCTAAAAAATTGTTGACACTGCGTAAATTAGACGTATAATCTGTATTCATGGGCAGAAGCAAAAACGCCCGAAACCGCGCCGGCACAAGAAAACGGCGTTTTTAGGTAGAAGCATTTAGCAAATGCTAAAAATTTTGGAGAATTACACCATGTCCGTTTACGAAACTTCAACGCCACAAGCTTTTTACGCAATCCGCGCGGCCGCTATGGTTAACACGGCCGGCCGCTATGCCGCGAGTCAATACGCCAAAAAACACGGCGTTTCCGGCCTGTATCGTTTGGCGCGTCAATTGGCGGCAGTTTCAAAGTAACTGAAAGAGGAAAGCAAAATGAATCATCAAATTTTCGAGACAGGCGAAAACCGCGGCCGCTATATGTCTCCAGAAGACTGTTAGTCAATATGTTGAAATTGGCACGGATCGTCTCGGAAATCTCGCCAAATTGTAGATTCGGGTTTAAACCATCGCCGTCAGAATAAGCGGCGTCTAACGAAAACCGTAAGCATTTGGATAAATGGCGCCGATATTTATCGACCGGCCGCAATTACCGAACGGACCGTGCCTGAATATGATAAAGAATCGGCCGCAATTGGTTCAGCTAATAGTTCGGCCGGTGTTGGAATTGTTCGACAAGGTTAACGACATGTCGCATCGATGGAACCACCCCAGAAAAACGGCGGATATAAGCCATGAACTATTGCCAGTATCAAGCGTAAATGGCGATCAACAGCGGGCGTATATCGGCGGGGTTGGCGATTCTGCTATTAAATCCGCTTTACTGGCAATTGCTAAGGCGGCCGGCGGAAAGAATATACAACTTGTTTCCATGTAAAAATGATAAGACCATGAAAACCAAAAACCTTTATTTTATCGAAGTTACGGATACATACGGCGGCGAAGCAAATTATTCATGGGTACTCCGCTATATTATCCATGCCAATAGTGAACGCGGCGCAATTTGTAAACTTGCGCGGCATGACGGCGCCGGATGGAAAAAAGAATATGAAGCGGGCGATTTTTCACGCGATAACCTGTCAGGCGCTTGTGTTTGCTGTTTCGTTGAATGGATTGATGATGCGCGCCGAAGAAATGCGCGGGCACTATTCCCGCATTATGGAGATTAAATAAAATGCGCACAATTGAAAAAACAGTCTACCTTTTTTCGGAATTGTCCGACGAGGCAAAGGAAAACGCCCGCGAATGGTACCGCCTGGCGGCCGCCGATGATAATTATTTTTCGGAATGCGTTATAAATGATGCCGTTTCTATGGGCGCCATTATTGGAATTGAAATTAGCCATAAGACCTGGAATAATTCATACGGATTTAGCGGAAAATCTCCGGCCGTTTATTGGTCCGGCTTTTCAAATCAAGGCGACGGCGCCTGTTTTGAAGGGTTTTATTCTTACGCAAAAAACGCCGTTAAAAAAATCGCCTACGAAACCGGAAATGATAAAACCCTAGTAGACATCGCCAAAAGTCTACAGGAAATTCAACGCCGGAATTTTTACGGACTGCGTGCGGATATTACGAAATCCGGCCGTTATTACCATTCCGGTACCATTCGCGCGGGCGTTTCTGACAGAAACGGAAACGAGGTCAACGCGAAAATTGAAGCTGATTTAGTCGAATGCTTCCGTGATTTTGCCAATTGGATTTATTCTAACCTTGAAAAAGAATATGAATATTCAATGTCCAATGAAGCGGTCGACGAGGCAATAACCTGTAATGAATACGAATTTTTGGATAATGGAGAAAAAGCGTGAACGATAAAACTAAAATTATTTCCGCCGTTTTTGCTGGATACTTGTCGGCCATCATGTTTACCGATACTGGCGAAACAGATCAGCCGGCCGCCGATGCAGAATTTTCAGACTTGGCAGAATTTAAGGCAATGGCCGCTTGTGCGGATTTTCTTGTGTATTGTGCTGACCTTGGTTTGCTTTCTGAACTGGAAAAAGAATTAGCCCGCCAGAATCGCGCGTTTTCCTGGGATAGTTTCGGAATTGATTTTTGGCTATCAAGAAACGGGCACGGCGCCGGCTTTTTCGACCGTGGGCTAAACGAGGTCGGCGATAAGCTACAGGCGGCCGCAGGGACTTTCGGCAATACTTATATATACGAAAACGACAATTCGACAATTGATTTTTACTAATAAAGGATAGAATCATGCTACTTCATGCCGAAAACAAATCACTAGAAGAAACTGCGCAATACTCGCCAGAAAAATTGACGCGCGACAATATCGCGGACCTTCTAGCAGAATTGGACGCCTGGCGCGCAATGGCGGCCTGGTGGTGATATGCCGAAACGCCAGAAGAAATAGCGGAATACATTGCAGGACTAGAAGAAACCGCCGGCGGATGTAACAACGCGGATCATAGCGAATTTCCCGATTTGAAAGAATATTTTGAGGATACCGTTAACGCTATGTGCGAGATTAGCGGCGCATGGCCGTGCGCATCAGCTTACGATCAAAACCTTAGAAGCGCAGTAATTGAATGTATTGAACGCGGCGCAGAAATTATCGAAAATGAAAGAGGCTA
>JADJBB010000009.1 GCA_016703965.1 Acidobacteriota bacterium | reverse complement strand
GACACTTCCACGACCGTCCGGTCGGCCGTGTAACGAACGGCATTTCTAAGGACATTCTCGACCGCTTCGCAGCAGATTCTCGCCTTCCAACGACCGGACAGCTGTCGGCGGATGAGACCTCGACAAATTTCCTTTAGCCTCTGCCTCAAATCGGCATCGGCGGTGTCCCGAATCAAGTTCGGCAAAATCCAGCTGGACCCGTTCGATCTCCCTCAGCACCGCTTTCGAGCTTAGCAAGTGTCAGCAAACGCGAGATCATTTCGTTAAGCCGCGTCGATTCGGTTTCGATACGGTCGAGGAAAGGTGCACTATCGGGGTTTGATTTCTGTTTTGCTATCTCCAGGGCGACATTGAGCCGAGCCAGTGGCGATCGAAGTTCGTGTGAAATGTCGCTGTTGAGACGCTGCTGTGTCGTGATTAGCGATCAATACGTTCGGCCATTACGTCGAAGTCGCGCGCCAGATCGCCGATCTCGTCACGCCGACGTCCGAGGCTGGGAATGACACGGGTTTCGAGATTTCCATCCGCGAGTTTATTTGTCGCTTCGCGGAGCTGGATCGGCGAAGGTAAGCTACATGGCCAGCAACGGCAGAGCACGATCCCGAGTTCAGCAAAATGCCGCCGAGCCGGATTTGCGTGTTGTCGATCCCCAGAAAAGAGATGGCGGAGCCTGGCGTTCCCACTGAAAGACAAGGATCAGCCGCCTACCATCCGGAAAATTAACCGGCGCCGCACCCAATGTTCGTTCCTCCGCCGAAAAATCTGTTTCGACCTGTCCACTCGCCATCGTCCGATCAACAAGCTCAACAATTCCTGAGCATCGATCTGGTCGCCAAACCAAAGGTTGCCATCGCCAGCAACCAAGCTTACATGCCGGGGCGGCTCAAGATTCTTTAGGCGATTGAGGAAAGTACGCAGGCCCGCTTCCCCTTCGGCACTAACTATTTGCGAGGCGGTACCGCCGTAAACGGTTAACTGGTTTCGGGTGCTGCGTTCGAAACGACTAACCATAGGCTCTGTTTGAAAGGTACGAGTCACAAACATCAGAACGCCGACCATCAAAGCGACCGCGGCGAGAAACCACAAGAATATCTTTAGGAATAATTTCATACCAACGTGTAAATATAGCCGACCGAGCGTATCGTCTTGATGCGTTCGGTTCCGTCCGCCCTGTCACCCAACTTTTACGGAGGTTGCTGATATGCATATCGAGGCTCCGGTCATACGGCGAGAGCTTGCGCCAAGCACTTTTTCGCTGAGATCCTCTTTTTAACGATCTTGCCCCGCTTCTTTGAGCAATTCCGAGCAAGAGTTCGAATTCGACCGACGTCAGATTCATTCCCTTCCCGTCACAGGTTGCGATCCGAGACGCTGGTGAGATCTGGATACCGTCTATATCGAGTTTTTCGCTCGCTTCGGGATCATCATCGACAACCGCCCGCCGTAATATCGCCCGTAAACGAGCCGCGAGTTCCCTGGGATTAAAGGGTTTCGGCAAATAATCGTCCGCACCGATCTCGAGCCCAACGATCCGCTCCATATCGTCCGCCGCGGGCCGTAAGCATAATTACGGGCAGTTTTGACTGCTCACGCAGATTACGCAGTACGTCAAATCCGTTCATCTTTGGCATCACATCCAGGATGGCCATATCGTAATCACCGGACAAAGCCCGCTCCAATCCGGTTGCCCTGTCGTTGACGCACGCGATCTCAAAGCCTTCGACCGTCAGATATTCCGACACCAGTTCGCAAAGCTCCTCATCGTCGTCGATTATCAGGATCTTATCCATACAATTTGCATTCTACGTCATAATCGATCCGAGTGGGGACGGTTTTTATACTCTTACACATCCCAACGTTTGACTACATTCACGGCCTTCGTGGTTTCGTTAGACATAGCGACGGCGGATAAAGGATGCCGATATTTGGAATGATACATAAGGAGTTCATCATGAAAAAGTTATTTTGGATTAATCGCAGCAGCTTGCTGGTTACCGCTTCGATCTTTGTCATCGCTCAGAAGACGAACAAAGACGGGCACGGATCCGGTCCCGGCCGCGGCCATCGCGGCGGGGTCGGGATGGCACTTCGCGGCCTTGACCTGACAGACGAACAAAAAGCCAAGGTAAAGGAGATCATGGGATCGAGTCGAACGGCCGTTGAGCCTCTGATGCAGCAGAAGCGGGACACCCACGAAAAGATCCGCGTCCTCGGCACGGATGGCAAATTCGATCAGGCGCAGGTCGAGGCTCTCGCGGCCGAACAGGGCAATATTACCGCTAAAATGATCGTTGAAAAGGAGAAAGCGAAGGCCCAGGTCTTTGCGATCCTCACCGACGAGCAAAAGGCAAAGGCGGAAACAACGAGGAAGAATTTCGAGGATAAATTTAAGAATCGAAAGGGCATGCACAACAAGCCCGCAGGTCTCGAATTCTAATTTAACCCTGACTTTCTGAACAAAAAAGCCGTCCGAAACCTACGTTTTCGGACGGCCCTTTTGAATTTATCCGGATCTAGTCATCAACTATATCTAATCTGGTTGACGAGGCAAATGCTGCGATCTTGCCGTCTTTACTTAACAAATTGACCTGCGCGTATCCCTTGTCCTTCCCTGCCTGATAGATCTTCAGCAGAAGGTCCTGACGCTTTTCCTTTGGCAGCGTTTCCCATGTCGGCGAAAGGATACCGTAAAGCGTCTCACCGCTGACCCGCGCTGTTGTAATATATTCCGCGTACGAAGAGTCTTCGAACTGAACCGTCCTCACGCCGGTCGGGGCGACACTTTCGGTGAGGAAAAAGTTTGAATAGACATATAAACCAAACGATGCGGCGATCAGGAGAAGCGAAGTCGCCAACAGCCACCTGTTGATGGAAAAGGCTTTCTCACGGAGATTACCGAAGAACGGTGATCGCACCTTCGCCGCTTTTGGTCTTTCCGGTTCTGGGGCCGCCGCAAGTGTTTCAGGTGCTTCAATATGCGGCTCGTCGTGAACCTCTTCAGCCAGCTTGTCAGGGTTGAGGGGAGAACGCAGCAGATCCATGAGTTCAAGTGTCCGTGCGGCCCCGACCGACACGGATTCGTCATGATGATCGCCGTATTTGTTCTGAATGCTCTCGGCATCCGCTTTGGCGCGCTCCTCGATCAGCGTCACGTAGGCGTTACCGATACGGACGTTCGCCTCAATAGCCGCCGCCAGGACGTTTTGGAGCGTAAAGGTCTCGCTAATGCTTTCCTTAAATGCCCGAAGCCGTCCAAAGAAATCCTTTGCGATCAACTGGTCAAAATTGCCCGCATTCTCTGCCTCGATAGCTAGATCCTCAAAACTGAGGGCGGTCAGCAGAACATTTGAGTCGGTGTCGTCGTTAGCCCCGTATAATGCGATGCTCGACCACTCTCGATACAGCGTGTTGATATGTGCAAGCGTTTCGTCACGGCCAAAAAGGCATACGCGCTTCTCATTCTCAGCCGGACGCGAAAACAAACGGGTAATGATAAAATCAAATTTCGAGCGAACAGTTTGCGAATATGGAAGATTGCGGTAATAACGTGCGAGGGCGATCAAAGCCTGTGACGACAGCGGAGGCCGCGATCTTTCACAATAATGCCTGAGGCTGGACACACGGAATGTTTCGATCCGCTCGCGAGAGCGGTGCACCACTTTTCCGTCTCGGTCATCAACTCAAACTCGGCCTCCTGGTGAGCTACCGAATTTTCATTTTCCGTGACGTGCAAGAAGGCATTTAGGGCCATCTTCGCTTTGAAGTCCTCGAACGGATTCGGCACGATCTTCGTAATTCGCGCTCGACTCCCGTTAAAACGTGCTCGACCATCTGGAGATTTGACACCTCGCCGGACGCCCGCTTACGGTAAAATTCCTGGCCGTTTCTGGGTTTTTTGGGCAGTGTGGCTTCAGCCTTTAATACTAACGGCTCTCTAGATTCGGCCTCTTTTACGGCTGGTTCATCGGTGTCGTGAAGGTGCGTGTCATACCTCTCGACCTCTGGTCTATTGACAGTTTCCCTCCCGACTGAGGGCGATGGCGGCACAACTAGATTCAAGCGCAACTCATCGGCTCGGTTAGGCACTTCGGGGCCATCGAGCAGGACGTCATCCGCCTGTCCGCGTCGTTGGTCGTCCATTACGGTTTGCTCGAGCAGATTCTCTTGTTTGAGTTCAACAATAAGGTCTTCGAAGACATTCATGATTAGTTACCTATCGGGGCAGGATAGTTTTGGAATTGGGAGGGAAACGCGGATTTAAGGAAGAACTTGTCGAATTTCACCGGCTTGGGTCACCTCGTAAACGTAGACCACACCTTCATTAAGAACGTTGCGTGTGGCGGTTATCGTGTAGCCATTTCGCAACTCCGCATCGGTCGGAACCGCCGGAGCCATAAGCGAATGTAAATTTTCACGAACTATTTCATCGCCGATCTGTGTGCCGATGCTGCTGGACAAGATATTGTTGATCTCGTTAAGACGCCCGAAGCGGCTGTTGAGCGAATAGAAATTTACCTGCGTGGATGAGACGGTCCGCATCATTGAAAAACGTATTTCCGTTCTCAGCCGCCCTGACCGCCTTCTGCAATGCGGTACGGCTATCGCCGCGATAATGCCGACCACTGCAACCACTAACAAAGTTCTATGATCGAAAATCCAGATTCACCTTTTTCCTCATTTACACACCTCGTAATTTCGCTTAAACCGCGACAACTGACATTTTTGGCACCTATTCTTTGACAAGATACGGCAACTGCCACTACAAAATCGTCAAATCAATAGCGTTTCCCATATTTTTACGCGGTATTTGGCGTTTATGCCTCTTTTCCACCCGTCACCTTTGCAAGCGTTATGCCAAAGGAACGTATTGAATCCGCATCACCTTAGTGGATCGGGAATCTTTATTTTTGCGGATGCATTTTGTTTTTTACAGATTTTTACTAAGCTATAAATTTTTGTTGCATAATGTTTTTATTCCAAGGTTTCACGGAGCGGTAAGAATTGAGCGCAGTAATTGACCAGAGCATCGGAAACGTACGGTATTGATAATTGGGGAGCCGATTATTTTGGCGTGAACCGTAAAGGGCAATCTTATCGTTCGGGCCCTGAAAATGAGAACCCTGACTTGGCCGATGTAAAAGAGATCGTCGAAGATCTACGCAAACGCGGTGTAAACACGCCGATACTTTTGCGTTTTCCCCAACTTATATTTGGCCAGATCCGTAAGCTCCAGACAGCATTTCGCAAATCGATCAAGGAATTTGAATACGAGGGCGGCCATCTTTGTGTCTTCCCGATGAAGGTCAATTCGAATCGGGCGGTGATCGAAGAATATCTACGCGAAGGAACACGTTACAGTTTTGGCCTCGAAGCCGGTTCAAAAGCTGAGCTTTATGCTGCTCTTGGATTGGAACAGGCAAAAAGACAGTCTGCTCGTATTAAATGGCTTCAAGGATCGTGACTTTATTCAGCTCGCTTTTGCCGGCGCATCCGCAGGCAAGAATGTGGTGATCGTCATTGAAAAACTCAGCGAACTCGACCACACACCTCGACATTGCCGACAAAATGCAGGCCGAGAACCCAAATGCGGAGCTCCCCACACTTGGCGTTCGCGTAAAGCTTTACTCAAAAGGCTCCGGCAAGTGGGAAAAATCCGTGGCGAGGCTGCCAAATTTGGCCTGACGATAACCGAGATCCTGGAGGTTATAAGACGTCTGCAGTAAGCCGGCCGCGTCGAGATGCTCCAACTTCTTCATTTCCACATCGGCTCACAGCTCACCGATATCAAGCATCAAAAACGCAATGAAGGAAGCCGCTCGGACCTACGCCAAGATCAGCAAAAATGGGCATTCCGATCAAATATCTCGACGTTGGCGGGGGGGAATGGCGGTAGATTACGACGGCTCGCGAACGTCATTCGAATCGTCGGCTAATTACAACGCACGGGAGTTCGCCAACGACGTGATCTATGTGATCAAGACAGTTTGTGACGACGAGAATGTGTCACATCCGACGATCATCCAGGAATCAGGACGATACTTGTCCGCCTATCACGCGATCCTGGTAACAAATATTCAGGACGAGATCGAGACGGTTGTCGAGAGCCTGGTTCCAATGACCATGAATGCCGACGACCCGCCAACGGTCAAGGAACTTCACGACCTTCGCGAGACCATAAACGCAAAGAATTACCGCGAGTATTATCACGATGCGATCGAGTACCGCGATGAACTGTTCACGATGTTCAACCTCGGACTCATTTCTTGAAGCGAAAGGAAAAGGTGAGGTCCTTTTCTGGGATATCTGCGAGGAAGCCGACAAATATGCCCAATTAAAGAAATATGTCGCCGAGGAATTTGACGAGCTGCGCCAGTTAATGTGTGCAAAATACCCTCGCAAATTTCTCAGTTTTTCGCTCGATGCCTGATAATTGGGCACTCGAACAACTATTTCCGATCATCCCAATACATAAACTCAACAAAAAGCCGACAGAATATGCTACGCTTTGTGATATAACCTGTGATTCCGATGGGATTGTAGATAAGTTCGTGGATCTGCACATGACGTAAAGCCCGTGTTGGAATTGCATAAGCTCGTCAAAAATGAGCCATATTACTTAGCAATGATGTTGGTCGGGGCGTATCAGGAGGTTATGGGCAACAACCATAATCTTTTTGGCGTTCCGCACGAAGCACACGTCTTCATTGGCGAAGACGGATATATTATCAAAAAGGTTATTTATGGGGCTACCCCAGCGTTTCAAAAAATAATAAATTATTGGTGGACAACAACTATGGTAGCTCAATGAAAAGAAAGGCCTCGAAATTTTTGACGGTTCCGACACGTCCGGTACCGATCGATCGTGACCGCTCGGTCGCAGGCCTTTTGGAAAAGATGGAAGGAGCCGGCTTCAAGCAAAACAACTCGCCGAAGCCCATCGCATCTGGCCTGATATGCTGATGACAATTCGACGATATACCCTTGCGGATCAGGCAATCTGATCACGTCGGGAATGCGTCGTTTGCTCGCTTACGTCATTAAGAACCGCTTCGTCGACGTCATTGCGATGTCGGGAACGGTGCTTTATCACGACATTCACGAGATCCTCGGCCGCAATCATTTCCAGGGGCCCACCCGAGCGTGAGCGACGAAGAACTCGAAGGTTCCGATGTCTTGAGACTCGGCGATGTAATGGCAAATCGCGAGGAATATCAGGAAGCTGACGAATGGATCGGCAGCGTGATCAACCAGCTCGAACTAAGCCGCCCATACTCTATCCGCGAATTCCTTCACCTTCTCGGCCGTGAACTTTCGGAGATCGCCCACGAAGACGGCATTCTCACGTCAGCTTTCAAATCGCGAATTCCCGTATTCTGCCCTGATCTGCCGGGTTCGGAGATCGCCGTCGGCATTGCGCGGGCGAAATTTGAGAAGAAGATCCAGATCATGTTCGACACGACCCAGGACACGATGGAAATGATGAACATCGCGCACAAAACCCGTCATTCCGGTATCATCTGCCTTCGGAGCATGGCAGCCAGAATCTGCAACTGTGACCGAGCTTTCGTCTTACATCACGCGAACAACGGGCGCGGCGACAAATACGCGATCTCTATCGCGACCCCGATACGGCCCCGCTTGATATTCGGACACCTTTCGTATGGTGGTAATCACACACATCTTTGGCAAATTGGTGCGGGGGGCTACCACGGCATATTACGTACCGTGCGACCCGTCGATCGCGCCCAATGATCATCACTGCTTCTCTCGCAAACCGCCGCGAATACCTATGGGCAAGTCGCAGCGGCCGACCTTCAGTTTTTCGGGCCGTGAAATGAATATCGATGTTCCGTAAGAATATACGTATTTTTTGGACTAAGAAGGACAATGGATCTCAATATCCATTGTCCTTTTGATATTCATTTACCACTTTATCTTTACAGTGTTAACTCGTTGTATTAAAGATGGTTATAGGCCGGGCATATTGTTTGGAGGAAACGTTTGATCTTATAGATCTCTCAGCGGACTCCGCGTCTTTCTCTGCGTCCTCCGCGTTGGAAAAAGCATCACACATTCAAAGTCGGGGACGCAGAAAACCTTCAAACCGTGAGATCATTTTTTCCGGAACAACATTCTCGTTCCCTTCGCAAACCACTATTATCGCTTTTGGCAGACAATTGTAGAAACGATTTTATCACTCGTTTTTTTTTGAGTATCGTTCAATGAGTATTAAGAAATTATTTGTAATTGCACTATTTGCGTCAGGCTCGCTTGTTGCGGGATGCAAAACCGGCCTTTTAGATGGAGTAGAGGCCCCTCCGGCGAGCCAACCAGTCGCCCCGGCTGCTCCGCTCGTCGTTGACGGCAACAGGACGTCCTACGCCGATGTCGTCGATAAACCTCGCCCGCCGTGGTTCGTATCGAGGCTGATCACAAACAGAAAGCAACCGCAGGTTCGCGGTGGAGATGATTTTTTCAGACAGTTTCAGATCCCAGCCAAATCAGCGTCCTCAGGTCGAACGGGGACTCGGTTCCGGCGTTGTTGTCGAAGCCAACGGGACAATCATCACGAACTATCACGTAGTCGAAGGGGCCGATAAGATCAAGGTCCTAATGAGTGACAATAGATCTTTTGACGCAAAGGTCGTCGGATCGGATCAACCAAGCGATCTTGCCGTTCTAAAGATCGAAGCCGCAAATCTGCCCTTCCTGACCCTCGGAAATTCCGACAGCGTCAGGGTCGGCGATATCGTCCTCGCGATCGGCAATCCGCTCGGTATCGGACAAACCGTTACCGCCGGCATTATCTCGGCAAAAGGCCGCCAAACTGGCCTCAGCGACGGCCAGAGTTTTGAGGATTTTCTGCAAACGGATGCACCGATCAACCGCGGTAATTCGGGGGGAGCTCTCGTAAATCTTAACGGTGAATTGATCGGCATCAATTCCCCAGATCCTGTCGCCCGGCGGCCGGCGGCGGTAACATCGGGATCGCGTTCTCGATCCCGTCAAACATGGCAAAATCAGTCATGGACCAGCTTCTGAAAGACGGCAAGGTGCGTCGAAAGCTCGGCATCCGACTTCAAACTATCACGGATGAAGCCGCTGAAGCCTTGGAATTAAAGGATAAAAGTGGCGTACTTGTCAGCGAAGTGGACAAGGGAAGTGCGGCCGAAAAAAGCGGGCGTTAAACGCGGGACATAATTACCGCGATCAACGGCGAAAAGATCGAGGACGGCAACGTGCTTCGCAACAAGGTCGCCGGCACGCTTCCGGGAACCGAGATAAAACTCACCGTGGTTCGCGATGGAAGTGTGACCGAGCTGAGGGGCCACACTGGACGAATTCAGCCTGCGTGACGGCAAAACACCGGCCCGGGCCGTGAGGACGGCGAAGACGAAATAATCCCGCAAAATCAAAGCGGTAAACTCGGCCTCAGCCTTGAGCCACTTACGGCTGATACGGCTAAACAACTCGACCTCGACGCAGGTGCCGAAGGGTTGGTCGTCACGGACGTCAATCCTGACGGGCCGGCGGCTGAGGCGGGCATCTCGAGAGGCGACCTGATCGTCGAGATAAATCGAAAAGCCGTGAGGTCGATATCCGACGTCAAATCGGCTCTCGACAGTGCGGGAAACAAACCGATCCTGCTGCTCATTACGAGTCGCGGCCGCACGATATACATGACCATAAAGCCAGAATAAAGGTTCAATTATTACTGCTCATTTTGCCGCCGGAAGGATATTTCGGCGGCATTTTTGTTTTTGCGTGAATTCTGTGCTAAAAACGTGCGGTATGTGGAGCAAACTTTACCTCGCCTTGCTTGGCCTCTCGCTCGTCGTGATGGCCTTTTTTTCTTTTTATTCCTGGAGTTGGCTGCAGAGTATCGGTATTCCCGCTCAGGCCGCCGCGGGATATGAATATCATGCCGGTTTCGCATGGACCGCCCTTTGGCTAACGACCGCTATATTGGTTCCTGGCCGGAAACGCCGCCAGGGGACCGGTGGCCGTGCCTGGGCAATGTGGATAACATTCGTCTATTTCGCCGTACTGGCCGTTGTGAGGCTTTCTGGCTCGATGAGGCATTTGTTCATTTTAAGAAGATCAACGGCCTTTCCGACGGCTCCTTCTCAGTCGGGCCATTTGTCGCCGTGCTTCTGATCGTTATTATCGCGGCTATAGTTTTTCAAAACCCTGTACATTGTGTCGCGCGGCGCGAAAAAATGTATCCGCCGTCCGTCACGGATGAACCTCACACCGCGAAAGCAAACCCTCGTTGGATTAAATACCTTAACGAAAAGAAAAAGCCCGCAGATCAGTGATGAACTGCGGGCTATTTTGTCGTAATGGTCGGGACGGCGAGATTTGAACTCACGACCTCTCGCACCCCAACCAACCTGAGGGTTAATCGCAAGTTCTCACAATCGCTCAAAACCAATCAAAATCGGCAACTTGCTTGTCGCTTATAAGCTTTAAGTAGGTATGCGTCGGGAAAAGTGCAACCATCTTGCAACCAACTTACCAAGATTATTCCCCACTTAGAACGTCGATAAATAACACTGGCGAGAACAACAAAATAACACATTCTGATCGAGAATAAACACTAATTTTTCCTTTTAGTGTTTTGCGACATTTTCGGGAAACAAATGTGACGAAACCCCATCTCCTAAGTCATTCTGGCTTATTAACACACCAATAAATTGGTATCCGGTTTTCACTACTTTTGCCCCTCTCGCCTACCGCTCTTTTATATATTTGCGCGATGTTGTCTGAACTGCCAACCTTTCTCAGATTGGTGCATCGCGGCATTATTCATTGACAAATGTCACTTTGCACCACAATACTTTAATGGTGGGTAAGGATCAGGTACTAAAGTTAAAAAAACTTGGGGTATTTACACTGGCTCAGGGCAAGGCTGCGGGAATTAGTCAGCAAGACATATCCAGGCTTGTCGCTGCAAAGGACCTCGTTCGTCTTGATCGTGGAATCTACCTTCATCCGAAGACGTCGCTCGATAAAGATGTAGGATTCCAGATCGCATATTCAAAGTTTGGGCCCGGTTCAGCAATCGGTGGTCTTTCAGCTCTATATCATTACAACCTTGCCGAGCAGGTTCCGGGAGAAATATGGATGATGGTCCCTCCGGAGAAAAGAACCCGAGAAAATGGTTATAGACTGATTCGAACAAAAACAAGCCTCGACAAACAGATCATAGATGAAAAGGGCTATCGAATCGTCACAGTCGAAAGGGCGGCACTAGAGGCTCTTAAATTCATCACAAAGGTAGGTGAACGAACAGCCATAAAGGCCGCCAGAGGAGCTCTTGCAACAAGAAGAACTACGGAAGCAAAACTTGCAAAAGCAGCAAGAGAACTTGAGCTTGAATCGGTACTAGCCAAGTATCTGGAGGTCATCGTGCCCTGACCACCAAAGAAAAGACACTTCCAGTTGGCGATCCGGTTTCCACATAATCTCAGTCAGAAACCAGATAGTCGAATATCTGCTACACTTCGCCGAAATTGGCGAGCTGCCGCTAAAATCGGTCCTAACTCATTATTAATGACGATATCATACTCCTGAAGATGCGTTGCACTTTACTCGCCATAATTGCCGATATATATTGACATTACCATAGTTACTCGCCATAATTGACGTATTATGAGATTCGACACAAACACGACCGATCAAGCGATACTTAAAGAAATCGGAGAACGTGTTGCAATGATTCGATTGAATCAGAACTTCACCCAAGCAAATCTTGCGGAGCAAGCGGGCGTGTCTAAGCGAACCGTTGAACGGCTAGAGGCAGGCGAATCGGTACAAGTTACAAGCCTAATTCGGCTCCTGCGCTCATTAGGATTACAGCAGCGCTTAGAAGTCCTTTTCCCAGAACCTGTTTCAAGCCCAATAGCTCAACTGAAACTTCAAGGGAAAAAACGACGACGGGCCTCCTCGAAAGAACTACGAAGCTCGAAAGGGACGGGCTGGAGTTGGGGAGATGAGTCATGACAACGTTGGCTGAGGTCAAGCTGTGGGGACGCACCATCGGGGCTGTTTCGCTTGAGGATCGCAACGATGTGGCTGTCTTTGAGTACACACCAGAGTTCATGAAAAGCGGCATCGAGGTCTCACCGATTGTGATGCCGCTCACTGGATCAATATACGTATTCCCGGAGTTGCCACTAGTGACCTTTCACGGCTTGCCGGGTTTGCTGGCTGATTCGCTACCGGATAAGTTTGGCAACGCACTCATTGATGCTTGGCTCGCAACGCAAGGCCGGTCCGCTGATAGTTTTAATGCGGTGGAAAGGCTCTGCTATACGGGCTCACGCGGTATGGGTGCCCTTGAATTTTTCCCGAGCACGGGCCCAAAGGAGATGGCCTCTCGGAAGATCGAGCTTGACGCTTTAGTCAATCTGGCTTCGGACGTTTTGAACCAACGAAGCAATCTTGATACTAACTTTGACGATCCTGATTCTCTCAGAGATATCCTTCGCGTAGGAACCTCCGCAGGTGGTGCCCGGGCGAAAGCGGTGATCGCGTGGAATCGGAAAACCAATGAAGTTAGGTCTGGGCAAGGAAAAGCCGGCGACGGATTTGAATATTGGTTATTGAAGTTCGACGGAGTCACCGGAAATCGGGACAAAGAACTTGCCGATCCTCAGGGCTATGGAGCAATCGAGTATGCCTACTATCTAATGGCACTCGAGGCAGAAATACAGATGAACGAATGCCGCTTACTCGAAGAAAACGGCAGAAGGCATTTCATGACCAAGCGATTCGACCGTCTCGAGAACGGCGAAAGGCTGCACATGCTTTCATTAAGCGGCCTGGCTCATTTTGACTTCAACAATGCCGGCGCGTATAGCTACGAGCAAGCCATGCTGATCATGCGTCAACTTAAACTCCCGACATCCGCTATTGAGCAGATGTTTCGTCGGATGGCATTTAACATCCTTGCGAGAAATCAGGACGATCATGTCAAGAATATCGCTTTTCTAATGGGCAAAGAGGGCAAATGGTCTCTTGCCCCCGCGTTTGATGTGGCATACAGCTTTAATCCGTCTGGAGTATGGACATCGAGTCACCAGATGACCATGAACGGCAAACGGGATGGTTTTTCGATGAATGATTTTAAGGCATGCGCCGAGGCGGTTTCGCTTAAACGCGGTCGTGCAAAGTCGATCGTCGCTGAGGTCCGAAAGGCAGTGGAAAAATGGCCGTATTTTGCCGAAGCCGCCAAGGTCACCGAATCGTGGAAAACGCAGATCCAAGAGAATCTGCGTTTGGAGTTGTCGTCAATCTGAACATTATTACTGCCGATCCATCGTTCAGAGTTACAATTTCTTATTGCTGGCAGTTCACTCACCTCCAGAAGGCCGAAGTTACGTTTGCCTCTAACGCGCGTTCCCGGAACAGGGGCCGGGTTTGATTTCTTCCTCTTTTGTCGAGTTGGCGGTACCAGATGATAAGGGGTTTGACGTGAAATAGTACGAGGGATATGGACCCGGCTCTCGGCTAGTTCGGCAATATCTTTCATATCGTACGATGTTGCCACCGACAATTACTACCCGCTGTCGCTCGCCCCCGGATACCGCCTTAACGGCGCGATAAATGAACCGGACTTCTTCAAGAACCAGTTTTGCTTTGTATTCCCAAATACGTGTGCTTGATCCGCCGGCGAGTATAAAGCCGTCCATAAACTCCTACTATTAGAACGAATACGAGGCTCCGAGGTTTACGTGATTTGCATGCTGCGCTCCGCTGAATAGATAAGTCGTGTAAAAGCGACGAAGCTCAAGGGCGATCGAAAATTGTGGAGTCCACTTAAAGATCGCCTCGCCGGCAAATGCCAGATTACGAGTACGCCAGTCGCGACGTGTGACGCTGGTCAGGTCTCGATTTTCAGGGTCGTCAATTCCAATAGTTCCATAAAAAGTCAATCGATCGTTCAGTGTCGGCGGAGTCAAACCGATCTGAGTCCATCCGCCGCGCGTCCTGATCGCACGAACGCCACCGGCGGTCGAAGCGACGCCCTGGCTAAAGGCAAAATCATTGTTGTAACTTTGAAAGACGCCGGCCTGAAAGCCGCCGAGGTTTTTGCCAAAAAACGCTTCCCCGGAGACACCGATTCGTTTTGCAAGCGGAAAATTCCAGTCGGCGGCAACACCGTATGTGTCGATGTCATTTCTAACATTGGCCGCACCCGTAAAGACGCGCGATCTTCCGTAGTGTCCTGAAAATCCTATCGCTCCTGACTTTTTGCTGCCAAGCCAATTTTTCCCGCTGAACGCGATCCGGCTTTGTAGAAATGGAACACGCGATGCCGCTCCACTCGTCGGCTGGATAAAGAACGCGGCGTTTGTCGCAAAGTCGCCAGTCTGCGGCGCAAGTACGGCTCCTTGCCAGGTTATGTTCGGCGTGATCTTTCTTTCGATTTTGATCTGAGGCAGCCGCGCCCAATTATTTCCCGCTCCGGCCATCTGCGGTATCGCCACGGCCGCGAGCGAAGTCGGATTAACGGGAGCGAAAACCATCCAGTCCTGTCCAACTGTTACAGAAGTCTTCTCCCAGTCGAGCCTGGCGTTTGCGAGTCGCAACCTGACAACGCCAAAGTTCTCGCCGATCCCAACCGATGGAAAACCACCGAAGAAATCGGCTTCGAGAATCGCCGAGAGCCGCGCGTTACCAACCTTAGCCCCCTCGACCCTCGCCCCCAAGCGGGTTTGGCGGACGCTCGCACTTACATTTCCGCTACCGGTTGGCGTTGCAAATAGCGGAACATCCGCATTATTAGTTCCACCGCTGTTTCCAAACGCATTGAAGTAGATCGTCCCGTATGGGGTGATGCGCGCGGATCCGACATCGACACCCAGATCTTTTTTCGGTTGCGGAGCTTGTTTTACATCTGTTTTCGCAACATCCGCTGGCCTAGTATCCGGCTTTGCCGGCGAATCGACTGGCTTAGCTGACGCGTTCTTCCCGAGCAACGCCTTCAGCTCAGCCATTTCGCGCCGCATTGTTTCAACCTCACTTTCCAGTTGCTTTACACGAGCACTCATCTCATCTGCCGACGGTGTGCCACCGGGCGTCTGGGCAACGACTGTAAGGCTGAGAATGGACGCTATTGCTGCTATAAGTACGAACTTTAAGAACTTGAGATGCATATGAATACCTCTACTGGATCAACTTGGTCGCTCACAATTTTTCCGCGTGTAGTACGACCAATTGAATATATCGTTCACCCGATTGCGGCAGTATGACGCAGATCATGTTTTCTCGCCGTGCAGAGTGAGACCTTTAATGTTGTCGAACGAGAACCGAAATAGAACTTCGGCCAAGGAGATTGGCAAACGGCACCGCAAGTAGAGTCAAGACCGTAAGTAGGCTCATACTAAGAACAGCGGCGGAATAACAGGAAATGTTGTTTGATTCCTTCAATCGAAAAATCAAGGATCTGCGCGTATCAGTGACGGATCGCTGTAATTTTCGATGTTTCTATTGCGATCCTGATCCTTGCACCTCAAATGATCCGGATCTTCTGACCTTCGACGAGATACGCTCTATCTGCGAGGTGTTCGTCTCCTTGGGTATTGAAAAGATACGACTGACCGGCGGCGAACCAATGGTCAGGAAGGGCCTTGGGGTACTTATAGCTCAACTTGCATGCCTTAAACCCCTTGGACTTCAAGAACTCGCGATGATCACGAACGGCAGTAGCTTCGCAAATAAAGCTGCCGAGCTACGATCAAGTGGTCTAAACCGGATAACCTTCTCGCTGGACAGTCTGAAACCAGGCACTTTTCGCTCAATTACGGGCTCCGACAAACTCTCTGACGTGCTCGACTCGATCGAGGCCGCACGATCTGTCGGTTATCCTAATATAAAGGTCAACGCTGTTATCATCCGGGGCCGAAACGACGATGAGATCGTCGACCTTGCTCGATTTGCAAGAAGAAACAGTTTAACCGTCAGATTCATCGAATTCATGCCCCTCGATAGCGGGCATATCTGGGATCGAAAACATCTCGTCTCAGCTGCCGAGATCCGGGAAAAAATAAACTCGGCCTTTCCAATAATCCTTATAAACACGTCTCGCAGAGGTGAGACAGCGTGGAGGTATCGCTTTGCTGACGGCACAGGCGGCGAGATCGGTCTGATCGCTCCCGTCACAAATGCCTTTTGCGGCGAATGTTCGCGAATTCGACTGACGGCCGATGGGTATATCAGAACGTGTCTGTTCTCGAGTGAAGAATATGATGTACGAGGTTTGCTTAGAAGCGGCGGATCGCGAACCGAAGTCGCCGACCTTATTCGTTTTGCTGTCGCAAGAAAAACATTCGGCCATACCATTGGGTCCCCTACATTCGAGTATTCCTCGCGTTCGATGAGTTCGATCGGCGGCTAAAAATATTAGTCAGAATATGACTTAAGTCATATTCTGAGCACTGCAACCGGCATAGCATTCCAGAAGTTTTACACATTTTGTGACAACGAATACTATGATGCGGCTAAATGTTCACGTCCCCGACGCGAACTACCATCAAAACCTGATCTCGTGCCAAGTGGCGTGTCCCGTTCATACGGACGCACGCGGGTATGTTCGGGCAATCGCCGATGGAAGGTTTGAAGAAGCATACCTAATTGCCCGTGGTCCCAATCCCTTTGCCTCGATCTGCGGGCGCATCTGCGGAGCCCCTTGCGAGATCGCCTGTCGCCGCGGAAAAATCCCCAAAGTAAATGACGACGGCATGTTCGTCGGACAGGACCGGCCGATCGCAATTCGTGCGCTCAAGCGATTTGCATGTGACCACTTCGGGCCGGAGGCGAGACCGACGAGTGAAGTATTGGACTCGATCAGGAATTTTATCCCGCCCGTCGCCGCAGATGCTGAGGAGATGGCGGCTCTCTTAAGATCCGCGACCAACAGTTCGATCGAAAAAGGTGATAGCCAAAAGATCGCGATCATCGGAGCTGGCCCGGCGGGACTCTCCGCCGCTCGCGACCTGGCTCTACTGGGATTTAAGCCGGTCGTCTTTGAGATCGAGCCTGTTGCAGCCGGAATGCTCGCGGTCGGGGTTCCGGCGTATCGCTTGCCTCGTGAACTGATCGAAAAAGAAATTGCCGTTATCGAGGCACTCGGCGTTGAGATCAGGTGCGGAGTAAAAGTTGGTGAAGACATTGCTTTTGCCGAGCTCCGCGAGGATTTTGCGGCGGTAATCATAGCGGTCGGTGCCAAATCATCCCGCGGCCTTGGCTTGACTGGTGAGGATGGCCCGGGCGTTGTCGGAGGCGTCGATCTGCTTCGAGCTGTCTCACTTGGCGAAGACCTCGATATGGGCCGCGAGATCGTAGTCATCGGGGGTGGAAACGTTGCCTATGACGTCGCCAGGTCGGTCGTTCGCCAGATAGCTTTTGATACGGCACGTACGGCCGCGAGGCTTTTCGAGACTGCGAATGTACATCTGATCTCGCTTGAAGGTGCGGAAGAAATGCCCGCGGACACGATCGAGATCGTTGAGGGCGACGAAGAAGGGATTAAGCGAAGCAACGGCTGGGGACCGACGGAGGTAGTTCGCGACGAAAAAGGCAGAGTCACCGGCGTCGCGTTTCGCAAATGCTTGCGGGTCTACGACGAAGATCAAAATTCTCACCGCTCTACGATGATGATGAAAAAGAAATTAATTCCCTGCGACACCGTCCTTCTCGCTGTTGGCCAAGCACCAGCCCTTTCATTTTTGGAGGACGGCGGACAGGACGTTGAGCGAATGCGAGGCGACTGGCTCAAGGTTGACCCCATCACGCTGCAGACCACTGCAAAGGGCGTCTTTGTCGCCGGTGATCTCGCTCACGGAACGCGTTTGCTGATCGACGCCGTCGCGTCCGGCAAGGCAGCAGCGCGTTCCGTTTATCAATACCTGACCGGTAATGCTCTCGAGCATGAATTGGTCAAAACACATGTCGTTCTTGACCGATACCGGCGTGAACGCGGCTACGAATCGATCCGCCGCGTTGAGGTGCCAACGATCGAACCGGCCGAGCGGCTCAAGCATCCCGAAAACGTCGTTGAGATCGGCTACAGCCGTGAAGAGGCCATGCTCGAGGCGTCACGCTGCCTAGATTGTGGAGTAACGCCGGTGTTTGATGGCAGCCGGTGTGTGCTGTGTGGTGGCTGCGCGGACGTTTGCCCAACCGAATGTTTGAAGCTGATCTCGCTCGATAAGCTTGAGTTCGATACCGAGGTCGACTCGATGATAGGTGCCTCACTTGGAGAGGACGCAGATCTGACTGAGAACTCGGCGATCCTGAAAGACGAGGACCGCTGTATTCGCTGTGCTCTCTGCGCAATCCGCTGCCCGGTCGATGCCATCTCGATGGAACGAGTCACATTTTCAACAAATTGGAGTTCTTTATGACGACACATCCGAGTGAAAAGAAATCACGTTTTGATCCGGAACCGATGCCGCGGAGGGATTTTCTGGGGCTCGCCGCTCTGGGTTCGATGGCGGCGGCATTTGCACTCTCGATCTTCGGAATGCTGAAACTTCCAAAGGCAGCCGTGTCGGCTTCTCCAGCAAAGAAATTTAATGTGGCGTTACCGGACACCCATCCGGAGGGCGAAGCGTTCGTACCGCCGGGGCGAAACGTTGCGGTCTTTCGCGATGCTGATGGCGTATTTGCTATCTCGACCGTTTGCACGCATTTGGGATGCATCGTTAAGACGAGCGCCGCCGGGTTTGACTGTCCCTGCCACGGGTCGGGCTTTCAGAAAGATGGAACTGTAAGAAAAGGGCCTGCTCCGACACCGCTACCTTGGCTTAAGGTCTCAAAAACGGAGCTCTTCTTACGATCGACGAGGAAGCAACTGTAAAAACTGGAACAAAGGTGTAGACCATGAAAGCAGAAGGCTATTCAGCATTACACGAATTCTGGATCAATCTGCGGGGCATCCCTAATCACGTTTATCGGGCGATGTTTCGCGGCGGTCCGCCAAAGACCGATCGCACGCGGTCGTCGTTTATCTTCGGCAACGTCTTCCTGCATCTTCATTCGGTTCGCACCCATCTCTGGAGCCTGCGTTGGAGCACGACCATGGGTCTCGGCATAATGACGACTGCGGCATTTCTGATAACTCTGGTCACCGGCATCCTGCTGATGTTCTACTACAAGCCGTATCCGGACGTAGCCTATCAATCGATCAAGGACATTCATTTCATTGTACCTACTGGCCGGTTTATGCGGAACATTCACCGCTGGGCCGCTAACGTGATGGTGGTCGCCGTGATACTGCACATGGCAAGGGCGTTCTACACCGCTTCGTACCGAAAACCGAGGGAATTCAACTGGTTCATTGGCTGGGGGTTGCTAGTCACAACACTGGGCCTGTCGTTTACGGGTTATCTGCTTCCTTGGGATCAACTCGCATATTGGGCGATCACGATCGGCTTAATATCGCGCAGAGTCCTCGAGAGATCACCGACGCACTTGGGATCACGGCTTGGGCAGATATCGGCAGCCTGCAGCGTGAAATATTGCTTGGGTCTGACAAGGTCGGCGAAGAGGCGTTGATCAGATTCTATCTGCTTCACGTAATGATCTTGCCACTGACTCTTGTTATGTTGATGGCGGTGCATTTCTGGCGAATACGCAAGGATGGTGGGCTCGCAAAACCGGCGAATGCCGATGAACTGGTTGGCCAGGAAGCCAAAGAATTCTATCCGGTCTTTACGGATGCTCCGACGAAAACATATCACCTAGCCGCCGTCGTGAAGGGCAAAACGCCTGCCGTCGGGAGCGGCCCGGAACACACGGTTCCGTCAATGCCGCACCTTTTCTACGCCGAGCTTGGCGTGTTGATGCTGACAACTCTCATCTGCGTCGGGTTGGCTTTCGTTTCCTGATGCTCCGTTAAAAGAACTGGCAAATCCGCTCGTTCCCGAGAATCCGGCAAAGGCCCCGTGGTACTTTCTTGGGCTCCAGGAGATCGTATCGTTCTCGGCATTCATGGGTGGCATAGGTATTCCGATGCTGTGCGTGATCGGCTTGGGTCTGATCCCATTTCTCGACCGTGAAAAGGAAGGAACAGGCGAATGGTTTGGCGGTCCGGGCGGCCGGAAACTCGTGAAGTGGTCCGTCGTGGTGGGTTTTGCCGCGTCGATACTTGTCGAGGCGTTTGCCATTAAGTTCGGCTGGCTTCGCGAGTGGTTCCCTAACATTCCCCAACTTTTTATTACGTTCATCAATCCCGGGACTGTCCTGACGGCGATCTACGCGACGTATTCGATATGGGCCGTTCGAAGATACAACTCGACTCGTGCAGGTGCACTGGCCCTGTTTACGTGCTTTCTATGCGGTTTCATTGTGTTGACCGTGATCGGTACATATTTCCGCGGGCCGAACTGGGATTTCTTCTGGTCGCCATCTGATTGGGGAGGCCATTGACGCAATGAACAAGAATAAATATTTGTTGATGGTTTCAAGTATCGGGGTCTTTTTGCTCCTGGCTGCGGCTGCCGTGTCAGAGAACTTTATGAAGGACTGGCACAGCATTCAGGGGAACGCCAAGACCACTGAAGGCCCGATCGATCTGCGACTTCGCCAGATAGTGAATCCGCAGCTCAAAGTAACGGACCGCTGCGTCACTTGTCATGTCGGGATGGCATCCGGCGAGCAGATCACGTCCGATCAAAGGTAGAAGCAGCCCACAAGCCAGTCGTCCATTCCCCGACCGAGATCGGCTGCACGACCTGTCATGGTGGACAGGGACAAGCAACTGAGAAAGACGATGCTCACGGTAATGTTCACTTCTGGACCGAGCCGATGCTGCCCTCGAAGTATGCCTACGCGAGTTGCGGAACCTGTCACACGCCGCTGAATGTTCCCAATCTGCCGACCCTCGAAAGTGCCCGCAAGACGTTTGAAAGGCTCGACTGTTACGCGTGTCATCGTCTCGACGGCCGCGGAGGCACGCTGCGTCCGGGCGGCAATGTGACGGGAATGGAAGGCCCCGACCTGTCACATGTCGGCCTGAAAGGCTACAACGCCGAATGGTATGCGGCTCACCTGCAAAAGTCTCAGCAGGCGACGGACCCGGCCTGGAAAACCTCATTTCGTGAGGTAGCCGAGGCAGACCGCTCGGCTCTGAAGATCTTTCTCGACACCCAAATGGGTGCGCCGAAACTGATCGAAGCAAAGGCGCAGTTCAATTCGGTCGGGTGCGCTGGTTGTCATACCGTCGGAAGTTTTGGCGGTGACGCGGGCGTCAATCTATCCCTCTCGGGTTACAAAGATCCGAATCAACTGAATTTCACTAAGGTTCCGGGCGATCACACTTTAACCAACTGGGTCGTCCAGCATTTCCGTTCACCTGCGTCCACGGTCGCGGGATCGCAGATGCCCGTACTTGGGTTGTCTGATAACCAGATCGACCTGCTGACGCTTTATACACTCTCGCTCCGACGGCGCACATTGCCTGATGTCTATCTTCCGAAGGATCGCGTGCGGGCAATGCGTTTCGGCGAACGCGAGTTTGCTAAGGATGGTGAGACCATTTTCACGGCGGTGTGTTCAAGTTGTCACGCGGCAGACGGACGTGGAACCCGGTTCCCGGGCCTTGTTCCGAATCCGTCGATAACGAGTCCGGAGTTCCTCCAGCTCGCCTCTGACGATTTTCTCTTCCAAACGATACGAAATGGGCGTCCGGGGCGTCCGATGCTTCCGTGGGGCGATCGTGTGAATGGATTTAATGATGATGAGCTGCGGTCTGTCATCGCGTACATTCGTGGGCTCGGAGGAAACGTTCAGGCACTGCCGGACCCCCGACCGGAGATGGGGCAATGGGCGACGGGAATCTCGGAGCGACACTTTTTTGCCTCAAATTGCTCAGGTTGTCACGGAAAGAACGCCGTCGGTGGCGACGGCCCGGCTTTGGCCAACAAGGCCTTTCTTTCTAGTGTTTCAGACACCTTTCTGGTCGAAATGATAAAACGCGGACGAAGCGAAACGGTGATGCAGGGATTTGCAAACCCATCGCCGATCAGACGCTGCTGACGCAGGCTGAGATCGAATCGATCGTGACCTATACGTTCGTTAAGTGTTAAGTAGTTGAGCAATAACGAGGAATGATATGAAAAAAGAAATTTCTAGACGCGAATTTATGGCAAGGATCACTGCTGCCGGCTTTGGCGCTCTCGTCGCATCGACGACGAACGCCTGGGGACTTGAAGCCATAACAAATCAGGCCGCCTATCCGAAATCCGTGGATTGGGAAAGGTCTATCGCGAC
>JADJBB010000008.1 GCA_016703965.1 Acidobacteriota bacterium | reverse complement strand
GCCGTTTTGATTTTAGCGGCTATACAGAGGAACGTGCGAAATTCACACGTGACGAGTGGCTCGATGTCATTCATCGCCCGGCTCGCACCTCTCGTCGAGCCTAACTTCAATTTTATCGAGCTCGGACCCCGCGGAACCGGAAAATCCGTATTTTTCAGTGAGTTCTCGCCATATTCAACGCTAGTAAGTGGCGGACAAGCGACTAAGTCCACCTATTTTATAACAATGCTCGCGGCAAAGTTGGCCTGGTAGGTTTTTGGGATACGGTTGCGTTTGATGAGGTCGGCGGTATTCGTGTCAAAGATCAGGATACGATACAAATCATGAAGGACTTCATGGCAAACGGATTGCCCTCTCGCGGCGTCGAGGTGATCGCAGATGCGAGCCTGGCCTTCAATGGGAATATTGACCTGTCTATAGAGCAAATTGTAAATTCGACCGAATACGACCTGTTCCAGCCGCTGCCGAAGGAATTGGATCTCGCTGTAATGGATCGATTCTCATACTACTTGCCTGGCTGGGAGATGCCAAAGAATAGCAGCGATTTTCTAACCAGCAATTTTGGGTTCATTACTGACTATTTGGCAGAGGCGTTCCACCACCTATTCAAACACACGAACCGATACGAGGAAGTAAGTAAACGCGTAAAGCTCGGTTCCGCAATCGAGGGGCGAGATGAGAAAGCGATAAAACGTACCCTTTGTGCTCTTGTAAAGATTTTGCATCCCGATGGGCCCCCAGACGATGTCGCGTTTGACGAGTATACGCAATACGCTGTCGAAGGGCGGCGGCGCATCAAGGAGCAGATGAACAAACGCAAACCGGATGATGAGTTTGCGAAAATCGGTCTATCATTCGCCAGTTCTTCTGGAGAGGAAATTGTCGTATGGTGCCCTGAGTCAAAAAATGCACCAGCCACGCAAAGCCCGGTTAGAAAAATACTTGAAGAAAAGGCGGCCGTTCCGTTCCGTGCCGGAAAGATCTATAATCCCGACCCACCAGTGCCTGTAGACGTTTCAGACGAGCCATTGAATCCCGAAGTCGAGACGCCAGCTGTAGTTGCTCAACCTCATTGAACCTCAAGAGAGACACTATTCGATTCTGTACGGCGATACTGGACATACTTATGAATCGATAGTTGGCCAATATTTGCCAGGGTCAACCGAAATCACAGTAGAAGACCCATACATTAGGGCAACTCATCAAATCGGGAATTTTGTGCGTTTTTGCGAAATGGCAGTTAAGCTCGGGACCATTTCCAAAATAACTCTAATAACGTCATTCGATGCAGCGACCAACGTGCAAGGAAGGTCAAACAAAACTAGGAGACCTGAAACAGAGTCTCCTGGAATTGAACGTCTTTTTGGATATAAAGATTGACGAGAATCTTCACGATCGGCAAATCCGCCTCAATAACGGTTGGATAGTCAAGATTGGCAGAGGTCTAGATATTTACCAACCCCCGCAGAGTTATTTCGAAGTGGGTGCTAATGATCTCAGCTTGCGGAAGTGCCTTCAAACGAACGTGGACGCCTTCAAAAACGGAGCTGCTTAGTTTCTTGAAACCAGTTGCAAGAGAGCATCGCTTGGAGCAGTGTATCTGTGGGAACCATGCATCTTGCTAAGGGGCTCGAATTTAAGGCAGTTGTTGTTATGGCCTGCGAAGATGAGGTCATCCCTCACAGGAACGGATCAGCTCGGTCGCGGATGAATCAGATCTTCGCGAAGTTTACGATAGCCGAACGACAGCTGCTTTATGTGGCTTGTACCCGAGCATGGATTTTCTCCTTGTTACAAGTGGTGACGTGCCTTCGGAATTCCATTCTGATTTTTACCGAAATCGCCCTAGAGTCAGAGCTGCCCTTGGGTAAGATCATAGGTCCCTTCTTCCAGATTCATTGAGGATGATGAGCCTTCGACGATCGGACTTAGTTAATCGATTTTCAACCTATCAATTGGCTATCTAAAATCTCCAAGGACCCCCCCCCCCGAAGTCCGCCCCCGGGATCCCCGATGACTTATCGTCAATCATTTCGATTGCCGCTGCTTGGAGTGACGACGCCGTCGATGACCCTTTAAGAAGTTCTCGGTAAAAAATTCCACTGAATTTTTGGGTTGCACGATCGCTTGCTTCCCATTGCGACGAGACTACCGATGAACTACCAGAACCCAGCAATGCCCATGGAATACTAACCAGACCTTCGCCGTTATGGACTTTGCTGGTGTCACAAGATGCGAGGAATGCTAAGTTTTTTGGTTTGAGGCGGACCGAAAGGAGATCGTTGACGGTTAGTTTGCCTGAGTCTGCGGCATTCTGCTGAAAGGCAAGAAATGAAGATAGAGGATTATCGCCATCGAGTTGAGCATGCATAGAAAAATGTAGGATGTCAGCGTCCGCCGAAGATTTGAGGAAATCCGATTTGGCGGCATTCAGTCGAGGAGGATTCCGAATAACTTTCCAATACTTATCGCCTCGTTGTTCACATAGGCTAGTTTCTGACGGTTGAAAGTATCATTCGCAAAGATCTGAATAGTTTGTCTATTTGGCGGTTCCGATAGAGTTGTTGCTTTAGCAAATAAACAGACGGCGAATACGAAACCGTATTCGTCTCGATCAAGTACTTATTACCGTCTGGGCTTAGGGCATGGAATGGTATTCTCCACAATTGTTTGTCGGGGACGATAACTATGTTACTTGAGTTCAAGTCCAACGGTTTCAGTAATAGATCGTAGAGTTTCTTCCCATCGACCTTGAAGAAAATACGATCCTTTATCTTAGTTTGAGTTTCTGAGGCGAGTTTTGTGGCCTGTACGTCATTGACGGTAAGTTTGACGGCACGCAACGGCTTTGCCGATTCAAGAACAAATGCTAGGAGTTCACCTGATGGCGTGAATTCGTAGGAGACGATTGCCACGTCTTCCGGAAGTTTCAAACCCTGCGTCGAGAAATCCTGAGTTTGTTGGCTCGCTGTTTGTTTCTCGGCTACGATGCCGTTTTCCAGCTTTGTTAGAGCCTCTTCATTTTCTTTTCCTTCGGCGTAGTTGCGAGAAGTCGTAAAAAGTTGGTTTCGGATTGCGTCGGATAGATCAGGGCGTGGCTTAAGGGCCGATCGTTCGATTCTGTCTCTAAGCAGATTTGCCTTAAGAAGCTCAGAATACTCAAAGGCTTTCGCGGGATTGCCAGCTACCTCAATCTCGCTGAGTAGTCGATAGAGGGAATGGTGAACCTCCATCATTGCAATCGAAAGATCAACGATAGGAGTGTTTCGAAAAGGCTCAAATAAGGAGAGTGATTTTGCCGCGTGTTCCCTCGCAGATTGCTCTTCGCGTAGCCGCCATGAACCCAATGCGAGTTTGTAATAAATCTGGGGAAGGTCGTCTTGAAAGTTCTCCTGTTCCGTCAATTTACGCAGATAATGCGCATTCGTAACAAGTGCTTTCCAGTCCTGATCTCGCTCAGCAATCGTGCTTCTCCAATAGGGCACAATGAATTCGGAACTGCCTTTTTCGCTTACAATCCTTGAAAAATACTCCTCGGAAAGTGATCGATTTCCATTAAAGTTCTCGACCAAGGCCCTTCCAAGAAGACGCTCAAAACTAAATTGCTTTTCTTTATCGATTGATTCCAATCTTGCCAGGTAGTTCTTAGCGGCTTCAATATCATTCTCATATAACGATCGCAGTAAGAGGCTAGAAAGGAACTGTCCGGCGTGATAGTTCACTCTAGCTCGAGTCGAAAGGTCCAGGCCCTTGAGATACAGGTCCTTCGCTCGTTGCGGCTGGCCGGTGACATCGAGTAGGTTCGCTAATTCAAGATGCGCGATTCGGTTTCGATGTTCGAATTCTCCTATCGAAGATTTCGCAACTAATCTTTCCGCATAACTCAGTGCATTGGCGTAGTAGAATTTCGCAGTCCAAGCTAAGCTCAGAAATCGTAGTGCATCATAGTAAATCGAAATGTTGCCGATTGCCAGAGCCTCTTTCTCAGCTTTTTCCAGCCATATGATCGCTGCAAAATCATGACCCGCTGAATACAGGGTCCGACCGACTTCCAACTGGTAAGCGGCTAGCGATCCGGAGTCATTTGCCGATATCGACTTCGCTAGTCGCAGGTTTTCAAGCGCCGCTCCAAAATCACGCTTTGAACGAGAAACTGCTGCCTTACATAGGTAAAGAGATGCGACAGAGTCGGGAAAGCGAGTTCGTAGTTTGGGATCGGAAATGAATGGATCAACAACCTGAGCAGCTTCATCATATCGACCCAGTTGGACGAAAGTCCGACAAGTTAGAAAGGCTATATGAGATGCTTCTGCCAATCGTCCGGATTGTGAGAGTCGCGAGATTTGAAAAGGGGCGAGTTTGGCTACTTCTTCAAAGTATCCCTTTGAATATAGCTTAGATATGTTCTGTGAACCGGGTTGGCTCAAAGATATTTCCGACATGAGAACTAATGCGAAAATGACCAGAATTGATCTTGTCGCATTAGTCCACATGTTCGGCTTGTTTCTCATCAAAGTTACTCCTAGTCCGGTGTAGGACGACAATCACCGTTGCCATTGTCACCGCCCTCGTTATTCGGCTTACAATTCGTACACTGCCGCAGTGGACAGTGATCAGGGCCGCCTGCGAGCGAGAGCAATGCGGTTAACGCATAGGAGACTATACTGCTGGTGGCTGGCAACACGGCACCCGTTGCGAAAATGTTGCCAGCCAACAGAGTTGTTAGGGCCATCCCCAAGAGAAGAGTTTTGATTCGTTTCATTTTCATTTCCTCCGTAAGTGAGTCTTAATAAATTCATACATTGCCGCCGTGACGAAGCGTCCTCCAACGCCATGTCCCGCCTCGTTGGCATATATGAACCAAACATTGGCTCCCGCATCTCGCAGTTGAGATTTGAGGCCGAGAACGTCCCCTTCGGGGACTCTTGAGTCGAGTTTTCCCCTGGTCAGGAACAACGGCGTCCCCTTCCATTTTGAAACATTGTTCAGCGGAGAAAGCTCATCAAGCTTTTTCATTAAGATTTCGTCTTTTGGATCGCCGTATTCATTCTTTGCAAATTCATCGATCCAACTTTGTTGCAGATAATTTCTGATCGACACTAGCGGATATTCGGCGATAACGGCACGGATTCGAGAAGATTCCCTTAGCCCGGTCGCTAGAGCCACCAAGCCCCCGTAGCTTTCGCCACGGATGATCACGTTATCCGCGTCTAGGTCAGGCTGCTTTTCGATCCAATCGAGAAGCGAGCTAATATCTCGAACGGCATCCTCTCTTTTGGCGCCATTATCCGCATCCATGAATTCATTTCCGAATCCTCTCGATCCACGGATGTTAGTGTGGATAATGGACAACCCGAGGAACGTCGCAAACCGTACATCCACGGAACTAAATGTAGGGCGATCGAGCACCTGAGGACCACCGTGGATAAACACAAGCACGGGACTCTTCTTTTCAATTTTCGTGGGTTTGACGATGTATCCAGAAATTTCTTTACTATCAAAAGACCTCCAACGTATTGTTTCGGGAGGTTTCACGGTGCCCGTCAAAACCTCAGGCAAATGGGAATTCGTCCAAGTGGTTGTTTTCTTCGATTTGAGATCGAACGACTGTATCAATGCAGGTTGACTGATATTTTCAATGGTGAAGACGACCTCGGTTTCGGAAAGCCAACGGGTATTCCAAACGACATACGAGCCGCCCAGAAAGTTTGAAGCGGTTGGGACAATTTTTCGGTCTTTGATCTTTCCTATCCAGAGGCTGTCGATTCCGTTTATTGCTTCCTGAACCAATAGTGATTTTCCATCCGGCGACGGCTTTATGTCCCCCAGGTATCCTCGAACATTTTGAAGACCTATACTCTCCTTCTTGTTGGCACGGGGATCAATCGAAATCAAGCATCGACTCCCCCCGCACTCCGGCGAATCTTCTGCTATAACGAACGCCTTTCCGGCCGCGAAAAACGCTTTCGTCGCATTTCCTGATTCAGAAAGCGGTGTGAGTTTGCCGCTGCCGATCGAATAATTGAATATGTGTTGATTGCTGGAAGATTTCCAGTACTTAAGCAAGATGTTGCCTTCGTCGATGTCGATCACATTCCAAAGGCCCTTCAATTCTAGTGAGAAGCACTTGCTCGCACTCAAATCGCTTTGACAGAGTTTCGTTAACTTAGTTTCGTAGTCGTTGAGAGTGTAATAAATGCTCTTACCATTTCGGTTCCAGACAAATGAATCAACTGAATCGTCTTTTCCGTTAAAGCTCGATAGCTTTCGAGGCTCGGATTTGCCATCCCATAAGAAAAGCACGTAATTATCCTGGTCCTCCTTATCGTTGTTAAAGGCAACGAGTGAAGAGTTTGGACTTACTCGAAAAGTGTTTGGCACCCTACCGTCAATCACCAACATTGGCTTAGCCAATGGCGACTCTACGGAATAGATGGCATTCTTTTCATCGGTGACAAACAGTTTTCGCGACGTTCGATCGACGTCCCATATCAAATTGTTTTTTATTGCAGACGGTTCAAAAAACAAGTGTTTGACGTCATCATTCTTGATTCGCGGAACCCCCTCCAATTTGAAGCTGGGTGGCACTGGAAGATCGTCAGACTGCTGCCCGTATACTGAGACGAGCAAGCAAAAGAGGATAACCGCCCGCGACAGAAACTTAATTTTGTTGTGATTTATTCTGTTCATTTTGATGCCACACACCGCAATTCAAACGACCCTCGTTGTCTTTCCATGGCTCCGGATTTTATGTTGTCTTCCGTGGCTGTTCCCGAAGTAAGAATTTGAGGCGGACCAACGATCTTATTGCCGTTCTTTAGCGTAATGATCAGCTTCCAGCGATAGGACGTTGCCGGATCAAGCCTCACCGCAGAACGGTAATATGTTTGAGATTTCGACTCGAAATGATCGATCATGTTCTCATCCAGGTCGGAAATATAAATGTCATAGGACTGAGCCCCTTTTACAGAATTCCATTTAAGAAAGACCTCTTTCCCATCGGATTTGGATTCAAGACTGATCGTGGCCCCGCCCGAGCAAGGGTTTTCGCTTCCGCGAGTTTCGGCGTTCTGCAACTTCGGCCCGCTTACAGTAACGCCTGCCCCTTTCCTTTGGTCGGATTTTGTTAAGGGGGGCTTTGGTCTCGAATCTCTATTTGGCACGTCCACACTCTTAATCGGTAACTGTACCTTCTCGTGAGTTGTCTGATTGGCAACGGTGTTCGGGACTGGCTTCAATTCATTCGTGCCTGCGTTATTCTCGCTTTTTGCAACAGTATTCGACGTACTGAACTTTTGAACACTAACAAAATAGATTCCCGCCAGGAGCAGAATTGCGAATCCCGCAAATGTCGTTACCCTCGCAAAGGACAATATTGGAAAATCTAAAAATCGATATTTGTATTCAGATTCATCCAGTCGTGCGCCGTCGGCCCCGAGAACACAGTCCCGGAAATCCTGCGGAGTTACTGATGGCAGTTTTGCTCGACATTCTTTGCAGGCGAGAAGATGTCGGCCGATCTCGATCGATCGGGAAGAAAAACTGTCTTCCCGAAACATGGCGACCTCAGCAGCTGATAAGTGATCTTGATTCATTTATTTCATCAACTCCTTAAGTCTCTTGCGAGCGTCAAATCTCGCCTTCTTAACCGCGCCTGCGGTTGCCGATCTTTGGCCATTGGCCGAATTCGGGTTTGCTATCTCAGCGATTTCAATATCGGTTAGAGGCATTCGTGTTGAAATCCTTTCCCAAGACTCCCTTGTCAGTTCGAGCTTTGCTAACAGTTCATTCTCTTCGATTCCAAATTGGAACAGATAAAGTACGAGATCTACCGAACTGAAAAGAAGCGCTTGGCGTTGATAAAGACTCAGCCTGCAAATACCTTGCCAGACCGTTTTGACCAAAACAAAAGTTTCTGCGGACGAAGCATCTAGCTCGGCACCGAGTGCCTCGGTTTCATCGAGAGATGTCTCTATCCGTTTGTTTCGATTTGAGAGGTTTCGATTTACTTCGTTGTGAGCAGTACGCGCGGTGAAGGACTTCCAATCGGCTTCTGCCATTCGTGAGCCCCTGTCCTCAAACTTCGTGAGCCACTTCCAAAGCCTTAACGCAGCCTCTTGCGAAATATCAGGAGCGTCATCGGCCACAACAGATCTACGACCAGCGATTACTTTGCGAATCAGCTTTAACGATTCTGCAAAAAAGCCCTCCCGATCAAGCGCACCGTCAGACCCACTCGGTGGGTCGCCTGGTGAGGTTTGCAACTTGGAAAGGATCGGATTATCCACAATTCTATTTCGCTCTACCGCACTCGTTACGACAACTTCATACATTTAACCAATGGCGTTATCCAGCGTTCTTATCGATAACTAGCATTATTCGTAGAGACGCTTTTTCCGAGGTTAGAAAAGTTACCTTCTTTCTAACCGGCCATTGAACTCCTGTTCTGCTTAAGTATTGACTGTTATACAACTTACGACGCGCAAATGTAAACAAAAATTATCTAGCACGTCTCGAATTTCTCGATCTGTGTTTGCTCGGTGAATAGGCAGACGCAAGACGTGTGCCGCGGAAACTCCTGACACTCCGTCCCTGATTTTATGCCCGGCGATCGGATGGGATTGTATCTTGAACGATAGAACAGGATCTTCTCAGAAATGCCCTCGCAATCAATAACAACAATCAAACGCGTGCAGCGCAGCAGTTAGGGTTAGCCGTTCCGGATTGTAAGGAACCTGACGTGTACCATGACTGGTGTGAAAATGTTAGAACTGGTTTGCTTTTGACCTTACGGCGGCTCTTTGCGAACCAGTCGAAATTGCAATCATTGGGGGCGAAAAACCAGTGAACGAACCGACCACAACAACTGCTCCTCTAGACCAGGCATTGGTTTAACGCATTACGTCTCGAGGGCTTTTGATGCAGAATACGCAATAAACAAACATCTTCGCCCACTAGAAAAGATTCACAAGCGTCAGGGTCTTATGCGGGCTTTGCCCTTCAGGCTACTCGCTTACTTCTACGGCTTCTCGAAGCTGCAAGAGACGTTATTAGCTAACCAGAAGTCTTTGATGATGTTGGCGTGGAGCGGAGCAGATGGCACCAAAGCTGCCGAACAGGACAAAAATACTGTAAAGAAAAGGAAATCAGTCTCAAACCGATCTGCAGAGTTTTTGGAAAACGATAAGCAATTGGATTCTCGCGGTCGAACGAGGTCATATTCCATTGAATGTCGCATCTTTCGAACTATACGTCTCTCATGACATAAGCGGTAGTATTATGAAAAATTTTCTAAAGCCTCGACCTCCGCTGAAGCTAAGGAAGCTTATCTATTGGTAAACAAACTCTTTGGGCCAGATCCTCAGCTTTCTCACAAAGCTGTACATGCCGAAGAATTAAGGATTATGTGAATCACGTCTTTGAGTCGAACGAGACTACGGTAGTCGAGGATTATAAGACAACTTCAAGAAATGTCATTAATGGTAGTAGCGGTCAATAAAAGATGTTGAAGCTCAATTTAAGAAACAATTCATAAAGACTATAACGTCCGAAAAACTCGTTAACTTTGCTCCTTGGATTGGATTGAAACGAAAATCGACACGCTACGAGCAGGGTTTTCCCGCTTTATCTCCACAGACAGTTTCCATCGTGAATTGACCAGCCTAACAGGCAAGATTGACCGACAGGAGATTCTTGCAAGATTTGCACCAGATCCGACCGAGGAAGAAATCGAGCGTTGATTTGAAGTCACGAAAACGGTGCGGCGGCTGGAAATAATCGGGTGCGATTTTGATGATCGCATTGCCGCCGTGGTGCATTCCTCCGAGCCTCAGCCGATCGAACGGAAATGGGAGTGAAATGGGAATCGTACATGAATCAGTTTCGACGAATTTGAAGAAGATCTAAAAGAAGCCTGGAAGAATCATCGACGAACTTCAAATGTTGAAGTGGGAGACAGGGGATCATCAATCTCGCAGGCAACATCTGTATGCTTGATGTGGCTTGCGTAAGGCAAGACTGGAAAGCAGCGGGTCTCCAAGTTATTGTTTTACCTGCAGGAGTTTCCACGCTCTAGCGGACGCAAAGGGGTAGGATGGCATCCAAATTACAGGAGGAGCTAACAGGAAATAATCTAATGGCAACTGTTGCAGGTCCCCGGAAAATGTTCAAAACCTTACACACAGGAGCATGATGATTCTTTGGAATTTTCTGCTGGATATCACTGCCGGAAGCACTAGAGGGAACATGTTCCTCTGCTTCTTTTCTAGTATTGCCCGTTATTCTAAGGCAAGACACTGCTGTAACTCATAGCTAAGACAAAAGGGAAGTCGTCGGGCCTGCGGGCTTTGTTAACAAATTCAATGAAACGCAAACATCAAAAATGTCTAATTTCTGCTATTCATCCCAGTGCGATGCGGCTCCGCAGGTGACGTGAAAGTCTTTGGCACTTGCAATCTGCAAGTCTTCTCAAGATCGACGAGGAAACGTCTAAGGTGATTCGTTTGTCGGCAACAAGTCCAAAAGCTGGAGTTACTGAATCAGTAAAAGACTTGCTTAATGCTGGCGAAAAACTCGGTCATTGGTGTTCGCAAATTACCCTTCACGAAATTTCAATAGTTTTGAAGGTGGGATTTTGGAGCTCTATGTATTTTCAGATTCTTGAGATTATGTAGTGGCCTCGAAATGAGGCTTTAAGCCTCGACGCCTTCCGTTTAAATCTTGGATCCATTAACGCGTGATTAGTGGCGTTTTCTCAGACGGGAAGAGTCAGCCATAATTCCGATTATGGGTAACCGCTCTAGGGCTGATAAATGCACAATACCTGTTAGCACCATCCGGGACTCGTGCTCATGGTTTGGTGTAATTGTCGACCTACAATACAAAGGTAGAAAACTATTTGCGCGTCAGGAACCGGGACTGCAAAGACTACTGGTGATATGTTCACGCTCGAAGGGACGATTTTTCCATACCTGACACGATTATGAAAGAAAGCACCTCGGCCGATGCAGTCAAACGATCCCTCCGATGAACTTGCAGGACTGACCGCACTGGACTTTGATTTTGAAAACTTGGGAGTGGATTTAAGGGACGACCAAGTTTCGCGATCTAACCGCATTTGTCTTTCAACCACAAAATATTTGTTGCGAACCCAAATGTGCTGTTTTAAAACAAACCACGCAGGAACATCGCGAAAAACCACGAACGATTTTTCCTACATTTTAGGGTTGGTAACTCCAGAGCTCTTAGCCAGTATCACGAGCTAAGCCAACCCAAAAAATCGTTCCGGAGAAAACAGATTGAACTATCAGACGTAAACGAAGTCTCGGAGGGATGGATGGCTGAAGTTAGATCGCGCAGTCGGGCAGGCATAATAGGACTTCTTCCAACAGTTCCTGTGAAAATGCGAGTCCGCGAGGAGCTTGTCGCAATGCTCAAAGCGTCGTTTGCGGAGAAAACCGATGAGCTCCAGGTGAGCGGCAAACAATTTCGAAGCGATTCGAGAACGCTCTCTGAACGAAGAAGATGAGGAACTTTCCCTACGGCTTACCACGTTACGAAAAAGGCTGGGAG
>JADJBB010000007.1 GCA_016703965.1 Acidobacteriota bacterium | reverse complement strand
AGCTTGATCGGCGGCGTCAGTCCAGTCTTCTAAACTCATCCGAGACGGCTTCGATTAGATCAGCCTTTACAGAAAACCAAACAGCTCGTCGCCGTCCCTGGAACCAGTTGTCCAGAATGATCCCCGCAAGCGTCGCCGTCTTGCCGGTTCCGGTTCCGTCGCCGATGCTTATACCCGCTCGCGAACCGTCCGCAAGACGCTGATCATGTGCCTGTCCCGCATAAATGATCCTCTCCAATTGCATTGCCGAGAGCTTTCCGGTCTCGGACAGGTACTTCGGAAGTCGTGGCCGGTAACGAAGCGGCGGCGGTTCAACATTCGCGAGGCCCGGAGGTTCAACTATCACTCCCGGATGTGGCGAGCCGCCGATAATAAATCGCGGGGAATAAATGTTTATGTCTAGATCAGGTTGGGCATCTTCTACTTCTCCAGTCGTATCAGTCGAAGTAAGTACAGCCGTAGGAAGTCCCTCCGAACTTCGCTCTTGAATGGAATACATTGGTTTTTCTATTGGTCAAAAACGGAGATTTAACGATATCGCTTGATCGAAGGCATCCTCGACCGAGTGAGAAACAATATGCGGAGCCGCTTCAAGTTGTGAACTGAGCGGCGTATCGATCGCAGGCGACTTGGTGCCGAGAATTAGCGTCGTCTTGACGCTCGTTCCGTTGGAGTAGAATTCCCGCCCGGGCAGTTCGATGGACGCATTTACCTGTATCTCAGGAGAAAGATATTCCCAAAACCGATTTCCACTGCGGGATCTCGGAGAACCGCTCTCACCAAGTATCACAGCGAATCGCCCGCCCTTCTTTAGCCTTCGTAATGCTGATTCGATATGACGAAAGCCGAACTCGATGCTGTTATTTTTCACACGGCCGCCAGTCGAAGAGAACGGCGGATTAGCGAGAACTATGTTAGGGAGTAAATCCTCAGGCAGAAGATCGTCGATGAACTCTGCATCGAAAGAATATGGCTGGAACCCCAACGCCAAAGCCGAGCCTCTCCTCCTAGGGTCGATCTCGTTAGTTATCACTGTGGCCCCAGCAGCGAGTGCCCATACGGCGAGACAACCCGTACCACATGAAGGTTCGAGAACTGTTTCACTGTGCCGAATGTGTAAGAGATAGGTGGCTAGAAATGCAATAGTAACCGGCGTCGAGAACTGTTGATAGGCGATCTGCGTTTCACTTCGCCAGGTCTGCGTCGGAAGCCTTTTTTGCAAAGGTCTTAAGACTGTAGAAAGTTCCTCGATTGGATTCATCGATGCAAGTAGATCGCGTCCGTACTTTTTCAGAATGAGTAGGTTCAGCGCAGTTTCAGCTATCTCGTGATAGATGTGCGCGTCAGCATTCAAATCAAAGGCCCCGTATCCATTGCAGATCTGAATAAGTTCTTTGTTGGAGACACTTCGGTCGCTGTCGATAATCCCTGCGACTTGTTCGATGAGATCGCTTAATGTGGTACGGGAAACGGTTGGCTCGCTCACGACGCGAACTGTCAGCCGCTAATTTTCTTATGGCAAGATTCTGGCCAGTTGATGGCTAGCCTCGTCTAAGCATTCAGGAGTCAGCAATTCAAGCCAATCGGAAACTTCCAGATATTTTAGAGAGGCTCCGGCAATCAGAGCGTCGTCAATACCTTTGAAACGGCTATCCCACGCGAGAATTTTTGTAGGTTTGTCGCAGGACAAGAACTGTTGTTCCCGAATCCGAAGAGCGAGTAGTGAAGCCAATGCTCTTGCTACATGTGGATTTGTGAAGCAGTCGGCGTCGAAGGCGATTTCCAGAATCTTTCAGAGCGCGACTTTAACAATTTCCTGATGCGATGTTGCGACTCCGCCACTCGCGACGACGTATCGATCCGGCAGGAAGTGTTGGGCGGTCACGGCTTTCAGTACACCTTCGGTAACAAGCACTGTCTTAGTCGTCTTTCTTCTGAAACTCATAGAGCCTTCGTGATGAAGAGGAGTGCCAGAACTACATCCTTCACGCTTTCCGATCGACGACAGCCATTGATACTTTCCGGGCGTATTCTTGCCTTTCCGATAGCTTTGAGCTGGCAAGCCTGAATCAATCCATTCGAATCTAAGAATGGAATCAGAATAAGATCGGCGTCATAGTCGAAATCGCTACCCAGTCGTGGTCTTCGGTTCAGTCCTCGCCAAAATCCGGGAATACCTTTGAAAGGCGGAATAGCACCTTCTTCTTTTACTATCAACTCAATAATCAGTCGGACTAGACGATCCCTTTCGATAGCCAATCTTGGGAAGTATTCCGCAGCGTCCGAATTCCTGCCCTTGTTTAACCAGCCATTCGTTACCGTAAATTATTTTGCCGTTCGCCGGTAATGGCGAAAGCTTAATGAGTCTCTGAAAGATCCTCATGCCTGATTTCGATGGGGGCTGCAGAAGTTGATTTTGGGCGTTTAAAGTTTCTTCTTTGGCTGACAATGGCCACCAGTAGATGGGTTTCGAATGTCGTTATAAAAGATGCCCCAACCTTTGCTACTGAGTCTATCGGCATTTGTCGCGGAACGGGCACAGAATGTGATGTTGTGATCTTTGGTTGTGCTGCACCAGTCCGGTTTTCCGCAAATTCGGCACGGAGCTCTTCTTGATACTCGTTGGTATCCGGTTGCCATACTTTTTCCGCTTCTTTCCTACCGCTTCTTTGTTATGGTGATGTGGCATCTTCTTGAAAGTCAAATGTGGTGCATAGCGACATTATTCATTGACAAATGTCGCTTTTCACCGCATCCTTATTACGATGGATAAGCATCACGTGCCAAAAGTTAAAAAACTTGGGGTCTTTACACTGGCTCAAGGCAAGTCCGTGGGAATTAGTCAGCAAGACATATCTCGGCTTGTCGCTGCAAAGGACCTCGTTCGTATCGGTCGTGGAATCTACCTCCATCCCAAGGCGTCGCTGGATAAAGATGTAGGATTCCAAATCGCGTATTCAAAGTTTGGGCCGGGTTCAGCAATTGGGGGCCTTTCAGCTCTATCTCATTACAACCTTGCCGAACAAGTGCCGGGAGAAATATGGGTAATGGTTCCTCCGGAGAAACGAACCCGAGAAACCGGTTATAAACTGATTCGAACAAAAACGAGGCTCGACAAACAGATCGTGGATGAAAAGGGCTATCGAATCGTCACAGTCGAACGGGCGGTCCTGGAGGCTCTCAAATTCATCACAAAAATAGGTGAACGAACAGCAATAAAGGCCGCCCGCGAGGCCCTTGCAACAAGAAAGACAACCGAAGCCAAACTTGCAAAAGCCGCAAACGAGCTTAAACTTGAATCGGTACTGACCAAACATCTGGAGGTCATAGTGCCATGACCACCAAAGCAAAAGGCACTTCAGTGCGGCAAAGGCTCATAAACCTGAGTGTTGAGATCGGTGTGCCGTTTCAGAATCTGGAAACGGCGTTCATTCTCGAACGGCTTGTTGCACGGCTGACCGCTGACGCAGAGCTTCAAAAACATCTAGTCTTCAAAGGCGGATTTGTTTGGCCTTAAAGTCTATAACTCTGCACGATACACGGTAGATGTCGATGCCTTGATTGTAAAGTCAGATGTTGAATCGATCCTGGAACGCGCCAATCGAAGTGCCGAGACGGATTTGAACGACGGTGTTTGGTTTCGTTTCGAAGATCAGGTTGATCTCGCGACACAAGGCGAATACGGCGGCGTGCGACGTTTCGAACATTCGCGAATTGTCTTTTGATCTAGACAAAGTGATGGAAAAAGATATAAGAATGCTCGTTCAAGAACGAGATTACGAAGGCATCAGGCATCTGCTTTCGCGAGAGCCGAGTTTAGCGAATGCCGGTGTCACGCTTGGTCCGCCATGTTCGACGACGGCTCATCCTTTGCATCGAATCTGTGATGCTGTCTTTGCAAAATTGATTTCGGACGATGAAGCCGTCAAGGTCGCGAAAATACTTCTCGAACACGGAGCAAGGATCGACGGCGACTCGTCAACGGAAAATGCGGATACGCCCTTAATGGCGGCTGCCAGTCTTCATGCTGAGAATCTTGGCATTTTTTACATTCAAAACGGTGCGAGGATCGATCTTTCTGATAAAAGAGACGGGGCGACTGCTTTGCATTGGGCTGCATATTGCGGGCGAGACATGTTAGTTGACGAATTGATCCGTGCTGGAGTGGACGTTAACCAACTTGATAAGACCTACAAATGCACGCCGCTTGTTTGGGCACTTCAACCTTTGATGAAAAATGAAAAGAATAATATTCATCACCAAAGAACGTGCGTAAGGCTTCTATTGGAAGCGGGAACCGACATCTCTACCCTCGATGACAAGACGAAAACATTTCTGGATGATCTCGGTACGGAAGAACTGGAACCCCAAGATTTTGAATTCGAAGCCAAAAATAAACTCCCAACAATAAATGAGCTTGTAGTTTATGTTCCGACCGAAGATTTTACTATCTCAAAGACTTTCTACGCCGCTCTTGGCTTCGAACTAACAGAAGGCTGGGGCGGAACGATGGATTGTCGTCTTGGCGGGGCAGTTTTTCGTTTGCAGAATTACTACGTCAAAGACTGGGCGGAAAATTTCATGATGAAATTCGATGTTAACGACGTTGATGCTTGGCACAAACACGCAAAGAAAGTAATCGACGAGGGCGATTACTCAAACGCCCGTTACGACGAACCGGAAATGATCGGCGATACAAAAATCTGCCACGTCTGGGATCCATGCGGAGTTTTGTTGATCTTTATTCAGTGAGTATCATTTATGGAAAACACTCGATTAAGCGAACTACTCGTTCCTTCTCTCCTCGTCCGGGATATCGGGGAAACATTGGCATATTATCGCAAACTCGGCTTCGAGGTAACAGGCTGTGACGGAGCGGAGACGAGCTCGACGTGGGCTGAGGTTTCGCGTGGACAGATCACCTTTCAGTTTTATTCCGAACCGCCGCACGGAACACCTTCGGCTCCAATTTGCAGCGGTACGTTCTATGTTTTCACAAGGAGTGGACGCTCTCGCTTTAGAATTTCGTGATAAGGTTAATTTCGCCTGGGGGCCCGAAACGATGGACTACGGCATGAAAGAATTTGCGGTTCAAGACCCAAACGGCTATTTGATCGCTTTTTCAGAACCCGCGTGAAAATAAAATTCCTCAACTAGTCGCACTGTTCGATTAATTTCACCAAGACAGCATGAGCCTGAAGGATTGCGAATCTCACAAGCACAGAGCTTTTCTTTGATGAATTGAGTGACTTGAGCCGGAATAGTTGTTTCGCCTTTCAATACTATTTCCCGCCGCACGTGTCCTTCTGTAAACCCGAAACAGTAACAAAGCGGTCGGTTATCACCCTTCGTTTTGGTCGTAACCAACTCGCGAACATCGTCCGTGGTGAAGACATTTCCGTCCACAGAATAATAAACAACATCGCAGTCAGCCGATCCGCAAAATCTATACTCCGCATCGCCGACAGACGACAGCTTTTCGCTTATCACTTGGTGAACGACTGTTTGCTTGGCAACAATTCGCCCAGCCTCGCCGCAAATTTGACACGCCGTCAGCGGCGATTCGTTCGCCTTTACCGCACCATTACTACAACAATCCATATCTTTATATCAACTCGTAACCTGTTGCCAAAATTGCTTGTTTGATCTTCTCGACCGTTACTTGCGCCGAATCGTAAACAACCGTTACGTTGTGATTTTTGTAGTTCGCATCTGCCGATATGACACCCTTTAGCTTTCGAAGCGGAACTTCGATGTGCGTTTCACATGCATCGCACGTCATACCCCGAATTTGCAGAACAACAGTTTTCTTCGTTGCCGATTCTTCTGGAACGACAATCGGAGCAGATTCCACCGCTGGAGTGGTTGGACTTGTAATGGCCGCTGCGATGTATCCCAAGTATGACGGCGAGAAAGCAAACGCGACGATAACGATAGCTCCGATCCAAAGAAATATCTTGTTGATACGGCTCACTGGCTTAGTTGCGCAAACCTCGCCCTCGGCGCATTCCTCTCGTTGAAAATAGACTCGATAAAAGCCATAAGCCAAGGCCGCGAATGCCACACCGATCATTGGGTAGCGCACTGATTCAAAGATCGCCGCTGTGCCAAATGCACCGAATCCGAATACCACTGCGAGCAACGGCAACACGCAACACAGGCTTGATACAAAAGCCGCAAACATTGCACCACCGACGAAAACATTAGATTTTTCCATACAAAAACACCTCGCTTACTTCCTCGATATTTCAATTGTCGTGAGAACCGGACACGATGCCGCTTTTCCGTGTGCGTCCAATTCGTTTTCACACGCAACAAGATGTCGATTTAAAAAGCCCTTAAAACTCTTCATCTGCCGCATCCTATCTTCGAGTTGAGTTAACTTAACTTGGATAAGGTCACGCACGCTTTTACATTGGTTCTCACCGCCATCAGAAACAAAAAGCTGCTTAATCTCGTCAAGCGTAAATCCCATTTCTTGCGCCTGTTTGATAAACCTGATGCGGTCAGCCGTCTCGACAGAAAACACCCGATAACCGCTATTCGTCCGTGCCGCCGTCGGAAGCAATTTCAACTTCTCGTAATAGCGAACCGTATCTACGCTGACGCCAGCCAGCCCAGCAATCTCTCCGATCTGTAACGCTCCATTCTCAGCCACAATTCAATCTTACACCCTCGACCCAACACCAGTGTCAAGCGAGAAACTTCAAAGTCTACTGGAGATTTTCGAACTTGCTCTATTCTCGAAGCACTAATACTTTGGCTTCATTTCTTCTAGGCGCCGATCCATGTCCCTAAAGAACCCAGTCACGACGGATGACACCATCCTGAGTCTGGCAGCTTCCATCGCTGCGGTCTGATTTATCGACGCAGCCTCAGTGCGGCCTTCAAAGTTAAGTTGATTTGATACTTTCTCCATGTCGGCCGAGCGGCGAATTCCTGAGAGTTGAATTCCCGCTCCTTGTCTGGTGCTAGAAGAGGCGATCGAACTTCCGGTATTGAAAGCCTGCTTGCTTTGCGAGGCTTGAGTTTCGAGTGCTTGGTTGATCTCACCCTGATAAACATTGCTTGCCTCTACCTTCGTGTCCGCGACGATGCCGGTGTTGTTGTTTTGAAGTGCGATGTTACTGCGCGTGGTAGAGTCCATCTGCTTGTTCACTTCTTGAATAGGATGCTTATTTCTCGACCAGTCGAAGAGTTCCTGACCGGTGCGAATCGGGACTGAAGTTCCGGCGATCGAAGAGCCACCAGGTGTGAATTCGTAGGTTTTCATTCCAAATCGCTCAAGATTGCCCTGACCGCGCAGTTCGACTTCCTTCATTCCATCGATGGTTCGAGCTTCTTTAGTTCCCTGGGCCTCTGCCAGTGTCCCTGCGATCTCGCGTTTCGTTGCCGCTGCACTGCTACTCAGACCATAGTTCTTGCTCGCCTCGGCAAGCAGGGTCTGTGTCACCTGATTTGCCCGGATCTGTCCCAGACTCGTGGTAAGGCCGCCTTCAACTCCGGCGACGGACGAGACCAAACGAGCGTCGGTTGATTGATTAGCTGCCTCGAGGGATTTTCTTGCGGCGGTCTGCTCCGCATTGTAGATTCCCTGAATTTGGGTGTTTTCGGCCTGTCGATTGATGGCGGCTCCTGCTACTAGTCCGTATGTCTCAAGCGCGGTTCCGATACTTGAAAGCATCCAGCCCATCGAGATCTGTGAAACGCCTTCGTAAACTTGCCCGCGAAGAACCCGGTAACTAAGCCACGGAACAAGAATGAAGCAGAGACTTGAAACAAAAAATAGAGATGTAACGATGAGTGCACTTGAAGCCGGATCATAGGCACCGTTGGTTAGGATCTTCGCAGTACCGGATCGAGCGAGAACGTGGCTTCGCCGTTGTAGATCGAAAGAGCAAGAACGCCGAATGCATAGCAAACATAGAGAGTCACTTCCTTCACCATCGGAAATGCCAGCGCGAATGTTGCAACGCCCCAACAGAATGGGTAGAACATCTGAGCCGCAAACTTCTCGTCAAAGCCGAAAGCTGCCAGCACAGGAGCCGCCAGTTTCAGGCCTATCAATATGAATAGCCCCGCGATCGCAAGAAACAATCCGCCGAACTTTATGATGTTCTGCCCGATCACCATAAAGGTAAACATTCGGGGCATATCCCATCCGAGTATGTTGAGTTCACCGGTTATGTCTTTCACGGATGATTCCTTATCCATGATGATGCCGACAAGTCCCGGTTCCCCGTTCGGAAGACGTTCGGCAAGCAGTTCGTTGGGATCTTCAACGGCAAAGTTTGCTTTCACATACTTCTTCATCTTGTCGTCAAACTCGGCTACCAGTGAGCGGTTGTAGGCGCGAATTGGCCGCGCAAAGAACTTGCCGGTAATCGTGAGGCCGTCGATGATGAACGGGCTCGCTCCGATCAATACCATGAAAATGATCGAACGGATCGCCCAGGCAACGAGTTGCTCGGGTCCTAGACCTCGGTTGTCATGGAACCTACGAATAAATGCGAGGATCAAAACAAAACTCGCTATGATCCACGCTAGAAACATAAGGATCGGCATGAGCGGCTTAACGATTGCATTGAGTACGGATTGAAACAGCCATTCCTGGCCAGTCCGCATGAGATTCTTGATCTGTTCGCTGAAACTCGGGCGGGAGGTTTTGGCGGAAGGACCAGGCCGGGAGAAGGACTCGCGACTGGGTTCGCAGGATATCTAGTTTCAAACTGCCCAAGTATCGGCGCCGGACTTCCATCCAGCGGCGGCATAAACGGAGAATCCGAGTTGATCGTCATTATCAGGTCATTTGCCGTTACAGGTTGACCGTTCATCGTTCCTACTGGAGTCTGCCCTTCGACACGAGGAGGGCGCGGCCGGGTTTGCCCGGCCGCTTTCGAGGCGAGGAGGTATGGCGAGACGATGTAGGCAAGAATGAATAGAGCTGTCGCTAAAGCGTGGCGAAAAGAGGTCACGTTTTTCATGGCTTTGATGTTTTAGTTCTTAGATCCTGTATTCTGGCGATTATGGAAGAGGGCTTTCATAGACGTCGTCATTCCATACTTCATAGCGTTCGAGTTCGCGAAGAAATTCATCCGACGCTCGTGTGATCCCAGTCATCATCTCAGTGCTTCGGCGAATTTCTTTTCCGAACTCTGTCATCTGCTCGATCTTGAGGCCGTAGGCGATAAACTTCTCCTGTATCTTCGCCTCAAGTTCGCGCAGCTGACCTTCGACGGTTGATATGCGGAGGTTGATCGCGAGCATCTGGTCTATCAGAGATTGAACGCCGTCCCGATTTGCCGCTGGATTAGCTTCTATCGCTCGCGTTTCATCAGCGATCTTCTCGCGTTCTTCGTAAAGCTTGGCTAGATCGAGAAGCATGTTTTCTCGGTCAAAGAGCATCCGTTCGAGTTCCGAATCTAGCTTTGCGAGGCGTTCGAGATTCTTTAGGTGGGCATCGGCGCTTCGTCCGATCGAATGCCGAAGAAAGTCATCAAGGTCCCGCTTGTTTGCGTCCATATCGAAGATGCCGTTCTTCAATCGTCGAGCAATATTGACGACTGAATGAATTTGGCTGGTTATGGTCGCCTCGATTCGTTTCTTTAGTTCAAAGGTGCCACGAATCAGACGGCCGATGGTCGCATAAGTAGTTATCAGCTGCTTGTGCCGCATGACTTGTTCTTCAACCTTGCCGAGAATCCCTCTCAAATTAGTTACGCTTTCAATCATCTTTTCGTACTGCTTGACCGCTTGTTCATAGGTATCGATATAGTGGTTGATGGTCTCAAGCCACCGGGCCGCCTCTTCGACCCTTTTCTCAACTTGGAGAACGTATTGCGACGGATCGAATACCGTCCACTGTGCCCGGGCGGGGCGAACGTCGATCCCGATGAAGATCGAAGAAAGAACTGCTCCGAGAATGATCTGTCTTACTGTTTCGTTACTTCCGATCATGCTGCTACCTCCAAACCGCTCAATTCATTCAGGTCAAAAGAAGATATTTCCGTGAGTCCAACGGCGGTCAATCCGCTCGGGTACTTTGAGGCCAGCCACGAAACGACGATCTCAGGCGGCAGGTCGGGCCGAATATTCTCGACAAGTCTTCGCGCATTCGCTTCGTTCGTGTCATTCGTATTCGCCCAAAGCATTGCCGGTGACAGCCGAATTTCGGCCATCTGGACGATCTTGTCCGCTCCGCTGCCGATGACGAAAACCCACTGGGTGTATCTTCCGTATTGGTTTCTGATCGCACGGATCGCTGCAACTGTCTCAGGAGCCAGCTCGCAATCCGATGCCAGCGGTCGAAACCTCCGATCTGTTTGCCGATCTATCTTTACGCCGGAGTTCTTTACAAGGTCAATTCCGATCTCATTCGGCCGCTCTGTCGTTCCCGTAAAATGCTCGTAAGCCTGCGAGAATAGGACGGTAACAAGACCTTCTTTACGGCCGGTCACTGATGCCTCGGCAATGAGTTCCTGAATCGCGGGAAAGTGCTTGTTGATCTCGCGCATTTCGTCGCAGAGGAATAGGATCGGGGTCTTTTGCTTACGCTCGTCCTCTTCGCCGATCTCCTGCATTATCTGGGCGCTGATCCGAAAGCCGACGCTCTCGCGGATCTTCTCGTCAAGGCCGCTGATACCCGAAAGTTCAAACACATCGAACATCGACGCAAGTCATAGTCGGGATGGGTCGGCGAGTTAAGCCACGGGTCTTTTCGGTGAACATTAAGTTTCAAGTAAAGCTCGCTCGCCTGGCCCTGCTGTGCAGGCTCCCAGTGATAGGTCTTAAGAACATCCAGAAAATGTCCGAGAGTTGGCTGAAACTTCGGTCTGCCGTCTCCGTTTCGAGCGAGCGACATCTTATAGACCTCATCGATAACAGTGGAGGCAATAGCACTCGTGATCGCATCTGTCCTTGCCGTCTTGCTAAGAATGAGAATGTCCATCAACACCATTGAAAGCTGGCGCTTCGTAGGGCGGTTTCCCTTCTCGATTCCCGGATAGTTCCAGATGTTGATCGCCCTGGGATCTGTCTCGTTGAACTCGATGTGACGGCCGCCAAAAAGTTTACAAATAGGCTTGAACGAATGCCTGTAGTCCATCACGCGGACCTTTACGTTTCCGCGCGGTGAGCCCCGGATGTCCGTGATCAGCATAGCCGCAAGAAATGATTTGCCTTCACCGGACGCCGCGGTGACGATGACTGTTGGAGATTTGATCAGTCCCCGATCGTAGAGATCAAGACCAAAACATCTGGCCGTTCTGGAGTTATAAAGATGCTGTGCGGCCGCCCGCTTCCACGCCAGCTAGTTTCGGTTGGAACAAATGAGATTACCGAGTCGGCCGTTTCGGTAAGTTCCTGACCTGTTGGCTTCCAGGAAAGTTCACCGGTAAGCATTCGCGGATAAATAGCTCGCTGCCGCACCGCGTCTTCTCTGAATTGCGTCCGCTCGATCTTCTTGCGGATGGCTGAGACTACGGCATCACATCGGTCGTCAAGAATCTCAAGTTGCCGACGCGTTTCCTTTGCCCCTTTGGAGCGGCCCGCAAAGACAATAACGTTCAGTCTGAGATCGCAGATCTCTTCATTGTCCCCCTTCGACCTGTTCTGAGCAGGCCCTCGAGTCTGACTTGATAACAACCGCGTCCTTTTTGAGATTACGGAACCCAAGCCAGGTGTTGCGGCTGCCGTCGATACGATCGACACCTGGATTCGTTTTTGCTGTTTTTTTTTGCAGCCTGTTTTTCAGTTGTCATCAAATCAACGACGATCTCGTGCGGAAAACTTAAGGCCTTCGTCGCAGTCACGTACCGCATGATATCTTCCCGTTACGAAAGCCATTTGGAAGGGTCTTGAGACCGACAAGACCGCGGGCGTACCATTGTGACGGGGATACTGCTCTCGTTTTGTCTCAATTTCCGTACTGCAAAGATATCGCCGCTAATCGACGCAATCTGAGCTTGTCAGATCAGGGAAAGGACCGTGCTCCCGGCGGTGGCTGATAAAGAGTGATTCAAATATCTCTGTCCGGTTCATATCCCGAAGCTGCAAGCTGCGCGGAAAATTGGCTTCGAATGATTGAAATACTCGTGAAGCTCTTAGTTTGCAGGCGGCTTCACTTTGCACCTCTCCCTTGCACCATCAATTCACTTTCGCGATTTCTTATGCTTTTGAGGGGAAAGCGGAATAGTCGTGCAAACCCCGTGATCCCTTAGGTCCTTTTGAAAGAGAAGGAAAGAGCAAAGACATCATTCCCTTTTCCCCTGGATCACGTACCGGAACTCGTATCCACACCGTTGCGTTTGTCGCGCCAACTTCGCCGGATCTGATCGCTTCCTCGTGAAGGGCAAGATTGGTGGCCTGAAGCACACCGGCGACTGGATCGGATGATGCGGTGTTCTGGATGAGAGATGTGACCGAAGCACCTCACCCGTGTCGAGCGCGATTCACCGTGGAACCGAACTGAATGATCGTGTACTTCGGCTTCTCGAATTTCGAGTATGGTTTTTGCTCGTCGATCCGTTTGTTTCAGTCACGTAACCGTCGATGTAAAGACTATTCGACGGTTCGAAAAAGTAAATGCCTTCCCTAGCGACATCTCGGTAACGTATCGTGTTCCTTCCAGTCCCGCGATCTCGGTCGGAAGTATCCGACCTGCTTCGGCTCTCGATGAGTTGAGTTCGTGACCCGCGGTCCAATGGCGTGCGGCTCGATAGCGATCTCACTGCCGGAGTGAAACGAAATCCCGGCATACCAATCCAAGACCGACGGAAAGAAGCCCCCGAAAAGAGGGAGATTGCGATTTGCGCGAAGGTTAGGTTTGCTGTGTCCATGCTATTTCCTGTTAGATGTCTTCCAACTTGTCGGTTCGAGTTCGCCTCGGGCGGCGGTCGATACTGTCCATCGGTCTATCTCGGCGTCAAACTTCTGAGAAAAGCCGAATTAGGAGGCTTACTCAACGTAGAGCAGAAGTTAAGATTCCACAAGAATCGGAAAAACTGCAGTCCGAATGGGAATCCACGGAACGTAGCCCACCCAAAGCCGAAAAAAAGAAAGGAACGATGTGGAGGCGATCGCAGTGGGGACCAGGATAAACTTCCAGTCGGTGGAGTAGACCCGCGAACCGCTTTAGACCACGGAAAACATTAGGTCGTGTCGTCGTCTTCTCATACCCCTTCCTTCTCAGCGTTCGGCATTATCAACTCCGGGACCGCACGTCCTTGGTGCAAGCGCCGTGCCGAACACCGCGACTATGGTTCGGGAACGCAAACGACAGGAGGGAAACCGAACGCCTGGTTACCTCATTCACTCCCGGTCATCTTGCTTATAGATCGACCAAGCTACGCCGACCGCTCCTAGACAGAAGAGAATGATTGCCGAGTGAGCTTAAGGGGCTCACGAATGATGTTCGATAGGTTACCGCATCTCCGGTGAGATTGGGCCTTGTGCAGGAAGTCGGTTGCGTGGAAAAGCAACATTAATCCGAGTGGGGCCAGTGCAGGTACAATATGGCTTTTGATAGTGTCAGTAGTTTTTTCATAGTCGTCTCAGCCTAAAGGTGATTAGCTGCAGCAATACGCGGATGCATCTCACTAAATTAAGACCGTGCATGATACTTCGGGGAATTTGGGAACGATTCAGTGGGATGAGTGAATACAACACCGACGTGACGAAAGTTACGAGATTGCGGCGTTTGTTGCCAAAACGCTATCTGCGGAGAAGCACCCGCACCGTCGCGCGCTTGGTCTGTTTGTTGCAGTGCGATTGTCGAAATGACTTATGCTGACGACGGAAGAATTTTCTGAGCGCTTGATGAGTCGGTCCAACCGCCAGACGGAGAAAAGGATTAATGCCATTCGGTAAGCGAATACCTTGCGGTTGTATGACTCTTCTTAGTATGAACTGGACCCGTTACCCCATGGTTTTGGTGTTTCCTTGTCGCTGGGGAAGGGTTACATTGCGATTCAATCTGTTTCCGCGATATGCTGGGACGCTGCCTCCTGAGGTGGAAATCTTCCTGATCGCGTGTATGATTTCCCTCTCACGAGGTGTTTTCTGTTCCTGTGGCCTACAAAAAGTCCCGAAATACAGGTCGAAAGGAGATTCTATGCCTAGAAGTGTTG
>JADJBB010000006.1 GCA_016703965.1 Acidobacteriota bacterium | reverse complement strand
GTCTTCCTCGCCTATCTCCTGCATTATCCAAACTAATCCGAAAGCCAGAACGCTCGCGGGATCTTCTCGTCAAGGCACTGATGCCTGAAAGTTCAAACACATCGAACATCGTGTACGTCATAGTCAGGATGGGTCGGGGAGTTAAGCCACGGGTCTTTTCGGTGAACATTAAGTTTCAAGTAAAGAAGCTCGCTCGCCTACCAGCCCTGCTGTGCAGGCTCCAATGATAGGTCTTAAGAACATCCAGAAAATGTCAAGCGTTGGTTGGAATTTCGGTCCTGCCGTCTCCGTTTCGAGCCAGCGACATCTTATAGACCTCATCGATAACGGTGGCAGCAATAGCACTTGTGATCGCATCTGTCTTTGCTGTTTGCTAAGAATGAGGATGTCCGTCAGCACCATTGGCTGGCGCTTCGTAGGACGGTTACCTTCCTCGATTCCCGGATAGTTCCAGATGTTGATCGGTTTGGGATTGGCTTCGTTAAACTCGACGTGACGGCCGCCAAAAAGCCGACATATGGGCTTGAACGAATGCCGATAGTCCATCACACGGACCTTTACGTTGCCGCGATGAGCCCGATATCCGTGATCAGCATCGAAGCCAGGAATGATTTGCCTTCACCGGACGCTGCGGTGACGATGACTGTTGGAGATTTGATCAGTGCCCGATCGTAGAGATCAAGACCAAACATCTGGCCGTTCGGAGTTATAAAGATGCTGTGCGGCCTTCGGCTGCCGCGCCAGCTAGTTTCGGTTGGGACAAATGAGATTACCGAGTCGGCCGTTTCCGTAAGTTCCTGACCTGTTGGCCTCCAGGAAAGTTCGCCGGCAAGCATTCGCGGATAGATCGCGCGTTGCCGCACCGCGTCTTCTCTAATTGCGTCCGCCCCGATCTTCTTGCGGATCGCTGAGACTACGGCATCACATCGGTCGTCAAGAATCTCAAGTTGCCGACGCGTTTCCTTTTTAGCCCTTGAGCGGCCCGCAAAGACAATAACGGTTAATCTGAGATTGCAGATCTCTTCATTGTCCCCCTTCGACCTGTTCGAGCAGGCCCTCAAGGTCTGACTTGATAACAACCGCGTCCTTTTGAGATTACGGAACCCAAGCCAGGTGTTGCGACTGCCGTCGATACGATCGATTCGCTTTTGCAGGTCTTTTTGCAGCCTGTTTTTCAGTTGTCATCAAATCAACGACGATCTCGTGCGGAAATCCTAGAGCTCCGTAGCAGTCAGATAGCGCGCATGATATCGGCCGTTACAAAAGCCATTTGGGAGAGTTTTGAGACTGACTAAACTTGGCAGGCGTACCATTGTGACGGATGTACTGCTCACGTTTTGTCTCAAGTTCTGTACTGCCAAAGATATCGCCGCAGATCGACGCAATCTGAGCTTCCAGATTGGGAACAGTGACCGTGCTCCCGGCGATGGCTGATAAAAGTGATTCAAATATCCCTGTTCGGTTCATCTCCGAAGCTGCAAGCTGCGGAAAATTGGTTTCGAATGATTGAAATACTCGAGAAGCTTTTTAGTTTGCAGGCGGCTTCACTTTGCACCTCTCTGCACCATCAATTCACTTTCGCGATTTCTTATGCTTTTGAGGGGAAAGCGGAATAGTCGTGCAAACCCGTGATCCCTTATGTCCTTTGAAATAGAAGGCAAGAGCAAAGACATCATTCCCTTTTCACCTGGATCAGGTACCGGAACTCGTATCCAGACCGTTGCGGTTTGTCGCATAACTTCGCCGGATCTGATCGCTTCCTCGTGAAGGGAAAGATTGGTGGCCTGAAGCACACCGGCGACCGGATCGGATGATGCGGTGTCTCTGGATGAGAGATGTGACCGAAGCACCTCACCCGTGTCGAGCGAATTTAGGAACCGAAACTGAATGATCGTGTGCTTCGGCTTCTCGAATTTCAGTATCGTTTTTAGCTCGTCGATCCGTTGTTCAGTCACGTAACCGTCGATGAAAACTGTTCGACGGTTCGAAAATATAGGCCTTTCCATAGCTGCCATCTCGGTAACGGATAGTGTTCCCGTCTAGCCCCGCGAGCTCGGTAGGAAATATCCGACCTGCTTCTGCATTCTCGATGAGTTGAGTTCGTGACCCGCGGTCCAATGGAGTACGGCTCGATAACGATCTCACTGCCGGGATGAAACGAAATCCGGCTACCAAACCAAGACCGACGGAAAGAAGTCCTCCGAAAAGAGAGATTGCGATTTGCTTGAATGTTAGGTTTGCTGTGTCCATGCTTATTTCCTGTTCGATGTCTTCCAACTTGTCGGTTCGAGTTCGCCTCGGAGCGGCGGTCGATACTTAGTCCATCGGTCTATCTCGGCGTCAAACTTCTGAGAAAGCCAGTAGGAAGGCTTACTCAAACGAAGATAGTTAAAGATTCCCAAAAGAATCAGAAAAACTAGCAGTCCCAAGGGAATCCCAGCGGAACGTAACCCACCCAAAGCCCGAAAACAAAGGGAACGATGTAGGCGATCGCAGTGGGGATCAGGATAAACTTCCAGTCGGTAGAGTAGACCCCGAACCGCTTCAGACCACGGAAAACATTAGGTCGTGTTGCACGTCTTCTCATGTGGCTTCCTCCTGAAGTTCGTATCAACTCCGACCGCACGTCCTTGTGCAAGCTGCCAGAACACCGCGACGATTGTTCCGAACGCAAACGACAGGAGCGAACCGAACGCCTGGTTGCCCCATTCCTTTCCGGTCATCTTGTTATAGATCGACCAAGCCACGCCGACCGCTCCTAAACAGAAGAGAATGATCGCCATGAGCTTAAGGGCTTCACGAATGATGTTGGAGAGGTTACTTGCATCTCCGGTGAAGATCGGGCCTTGTGCTGAAGTCAGTTGCGTGAAAAGCAACATTAATCCGAGCGGCGCCAGTGCGGGCACATGGCTTTGATAAGTGTCAGTAGTTTTTTCATAGTCGTCCTCGCTTTTATAGGTTTTCGTTGACGAACCCGGAAAAAGGGCCCAGATACGTCAATACTTTCACTCGCTCTGCAAGGTTCGTGCCGTTCGATGATCGGGCTCGGTGGCACATGGGTGGCACATCGGTTGCGAAGGGCGGGTGATATGAAAAAACGAATCACACACCCGATCACATTTCTATTACTGCTTTTTGCTGGTTTCCCTTTAGCTGCTAGAGCGCAGGAAAAACAACTGGTTTCTCGAACTTCACTCGGAAGAATGGATGTACTTTCACGTGCCAGATTGTTCGAGGCGACGATAGATAAAGCCGCAAAAAGCGAAGGTGTCGACCCGCTCATCCTATGGACTATCGCCTATAACGAAACGCGGTTCCGGCCATGGCTGACCAGTCCAAAGAACGCTCAGGGACTGATGCAGTTCATGCCCGCGACCGCTGCCCGGTTTGGGTTGGCAAACCCGTACGAGCCGACCTCATCGCTATATGCGGCAGCGAAGTATGTGAAGTATTTGGGACGCCTATTTGATTGGAGACTTGAGTCTGTTTTAGCCGCCTATAACGCCGGCGAAGGCACCGTTTCTGCGTATCTTTATGGACGAAATCTAAAGTCGAACGGACGATTAATCAATGCCTCGCAACGGAGGACGGTCAACGGTGTCCCGCCGTATAAGGAAACTCTGGGATATGTTTCGCAAGGCGTGCAGGTGTATCGCTGGCTTAAGCAGCAAGGCAGATTTGGCACGGCTCCGATTCCATTCGCCGCCGAGAAATATCCCAGGAGTGAAAGGCAGATCACGGCAACGGAGGTTCAGGAAAGCAAAGCAATTTTGGTTTTTTACGATCCGCGAACCGGTAGACGGAGCCTGATCTCTCTGGAAACTTCAGACGAGGCGCAACAACTCAGTTTCGGCCCCGTTATTGTCGGACAAAATATTCCAACAAATTCAACTCGGCGAGCCCGCTCAACTTTCGCCGGAGAAATTGTTTTATCAACCCACGATCGATAGTCGGCGTATTTTCGAGTCAACTGCGGACGACTTTCGCACCGTTCGGCAAATTTTTCTGCCGATGTGGAGTTAGAAGCCGACTATTGACCCGAGAGTGTCTATTTCGCGTCTGGCACTGCGTTTGCCATTAGCCCATCCGAGACCGAAATCTTATGAAAGCAAATGAAACAAAAATCGATACGCCTGACATAGCGAACATGGTTAACGGTTCACCAACTTACCTTACTCGCGACCCGGACGACATCGTTACGATCGCGTCGCTTTTGAAGATCCTCGCCGTGCTGCTTTTTGCCCTCGCTCTGAGCGGCTGCGTAAACATGTTCCTGATCTTTAGAAAGGCAGACCGGATAGTCGTCGATAAATCGAGCGGACGAGTTGTCGAACTAAACAACCGTGATTACGGTTCGACCGAAACCGTCAGCATCACGCCGGACGTTCCTACATCAACTGACAAGAAGTATCTGGTCAAGGAATTTCTAACCGCTCTTTACGAAGTCGAACAAACGACGCGTGAGGCGCAAGTAAACAAACTGCTCCGAATGCTCGACCCTGATCTTTCGATGGCGATGGCAAATCGACTAAAGCAGAACGGCGTTCTCGCTGCCGAGAAGACAGAAAGCGTGAATTCGTCATGGGAACTACAGGACTTGTCCGTAGATGAAAGCGACCCATACATTCTGCGAGCGATCGGCACGCGCAAGATACGGCGCAAATCCGCAGGCCAGGATGTGGAAGAGTCCGTACAGCTTAAATGTAAGTTTCTGTTGAAGGACAGCCCTGCGACCCCGATCCGAAACGACAATAACCTGAGAACCGGCTTCACCATTCTTCGGTTTCGCGTCGAACCCGTAAACGGCAAGACCATCTCGCCTTTATCGCTCATCGGCGATGCGGAGGAAACATCATCAGCAATTCAACCCGGCAGTTAAACAATTGGCGGTAAGTAGTAAGGAATATTATTTGAATCATGAAAACTTTAAGCATTTCAAATCTGGGAAAATACACTACGAGGATAATTGGAATCTCTCTCGTCGTCCTGTCGGCATTTGGTGTCAATGTTTATCCGCAGAGCCGGAAGCCTGTTCACAAACCTAAGGTAAAGAATGTCGTTCGTCCGGTCTCGACCGAGATTAATCAGACTTCAAATGAGAAGGTCGTAAACATTTCAGCGGTCTCCAAAGAAACACAGCCCGTTGCGGTAATTAATGCTCCGCTACCTGATTTCCTGTCGGGAGAAGCAAATGTAACGGTCAACCCGAAGCAGCCTACTGTTGTGCGTCTGGGACTGGCTCAAAACGCAGTTTCTATTGTCGAGTTTCCCGCATCGGACGGAATCTATTACATCCATGAGGGAAACCCCAAGCTTGCGTCAGTGTTTCAGTCTCCGACAAAAGAAACCGACCGATCGATAACCATTTATCCAGGAGAAGGATTCGTCCCTTCAAAAGACTGGGCGACCTCTGCCGCGATCAGCCTGCAGATGCGGTCCGGCCTGGTTTTGATTCTCGAACTGGTACCGGTCAGCGACCTTAAGAAGAATGCTCACAGATGCGTTATCTCATATGACCGCGAAGCAGTTGTCTCGGCGCGGAGGGTTGCAGGACTCGCGTTTGACCTTGGCGGTGACACCAAGAATTCTCCTCCGATCAACTCACGGGCACTATCCAAACTGGTCGGTTCACCACGGCCCGCCGAAGAGAAGATTTCTGATTCTCCAATGTCGGAGTTGAACTCAATCTCAAACGCTGTTTTCGCCGAAATACCCGAATCAAAGCGGGCGGGTTCGAAGCGAGCAATGACCGATGCTGAGATATCGAAGGCCGCAAACAAGCGGTTGGCTGACGTTCTTCGAGATCAAAAGAAGCACCTCTCTGCGTGGTCTTCACCTCTTCACGGTTTGGAACTATCACTGACCCGCGTCACCGATCTTGATTCCGAAAACCGTCTTGTTGTTATTGCGATTCGCAATTCTGCATCAACAAATCTAAGGCTCGTTCGAGGTTCCCCTGAACTTCAGATCCAGACGCTCGACAAGGACTGCAACAGCCTTCTTACCACCAAACTCGATCTCCGCTATTTGGAAACAACCGCGTTTGAGGGCCTTGTCCAACCAGGCTCTACTACGTTCTATGCTCTTGTCTACAAATCTCCGCTCCTTGGGGTTAATCAAAAGATTCGAGTCGCCGTTGCTCAAACTGAAGCTATCGACGCTCCGATCTCGGCAACTCTTAATGGATCGAAATAAAGGAGACACGCAATGCAAACTACGTTAACTACAAATTCCGATATTCCGACCGCCTTACCGGACATCGAGGCAGATGAAGAACGCGAGAAAATGTTGCTGGATGATCCGAATGAACTTTCGAAGAATGAGGTTGATGATGATGAATTGGATCTTGAAACCGGATCGGAACGAAAAACTTCCCGAACCGCGAAGGTACTAAAAACCGCTGCCGCGTTCACGGTATTCTTGTTACTGATGGGTACAGCGATTACCTGGTTCTTCGGTATGGGTTGGTTCGCTACGCCGAATCCCCAGGCCGTTAATCGAACGAGCCAAAAAGGATTCATCTCCGGCTCCAATGACCGAGGATGAGAAACTTAAGGCTGCCCTCACAATGGTAGCGGCAAAAGAGCCAATACCAAGCAAGGACTCTGTGGTTGGGCAATCCGATGAACCGATATCAGTCGACAAACCCGCTTCTGTTAGCACCGAGTCAAACGATATCTCTTCGATGTCAGCATCGCGAACGAGAACCGAGCCTTCCTTCAATGTTGGCACTGATATCTCCTCAAGGGACGCTCCCAAACGAGAGGATCAGCCCACCAACCTGGAGACAAAGAAGAATTCTCCACAAGGTAACGACACTCCACTGTCAAAATCTGTATCGTCAACCGAACCCTTAGGACGCTCGCTGTTCTTTGGAGTCACAAAGGTCAGAGACGAGCAATTTCGCAATAATACTGCAGCGACTATAGCGACAACCTCGGACACACCGAAGCCAAAAGTAAGTGGCTCACTGCCGTTTGGCTCACTGCTTACGGTCCGCCTTATTGGAGCGATCTACACGCTTAGAAATTCCGGCGGGGTCGTGCGTATGGAATTGACACAACCGGTTGTAGGAAAAGGTTATTCCTATCCGGCAGGCACGACTCTAATTGGTAATCTACGGGGCGGTGAATCCGTAAGAGCGTTCGTCAACATTATCGGCCTGATCGATCCGGTTTCTGGTGAACTGGTGAAGTTCACCGGCGAACTATTGGGAACTGACGGTGCCTCAGGGATTCCCGGAAACAGGAAAAGAGTCACCGGAAAGTGGACCCGATTCTTTCGAGGCATAAAAGATACTGCCGGCTCGATATTGGGATCGGTCGGTTCATTCCGTTCAGGGGGAACGGTAGTAATATCTGAGCCGCTGCGCAGAGGGTCCGAAAAACTCTCCGAGGACACGAGTCAGTCACTGTTTGGAAACGAACTCGAGGACACATTCCTAGAGGTCTTAGCCGGAACCACCGGATATGTACTTGTGACGCAACTACCCGAACCGAACACTTCAATTGCCAACACAGAAACGGGAGCAAAAAAGGAATGATTCCGTTTGACGCATCCCGTCCACAGATCAACCCTCGCGAACTTGTCTCAGACGGAAAGCATGGTGAGCTTTTCCAACTGATGGCTGGACACGGATACGTGCCCGACGAGCAAGTATTCGAAGACTTCTGTGAAAGTCTTAAGTCTGGACGGGCATGGCTTATTTCCGGTACGCGCGGCAGCGGGAAGACTGCATTTCCCGAAGCGTTAGCCGCCGCCTGCAATCTTTCGATGTGCGTTGTTGCCGGACGCGATGGGTTAAAACAGGAAGAGATCCTCTATGACTGGGATAATGAAGAGCAAGCCGTGTGGATGAGAGAACACCTGGCACTCGCAAAACAACTGCCACTTGAAGAGCAGGCCGAGTTTCTCGACAATGCCCGACGCTCTAAGTGGCAGCGCCGATTTCTGATTCTTGGTGAAGTAGGAATGGCATACGACTTGGCGGCAAGCGCGGCGTCGAGCACTCCAATGAAACCACCGCCGGTGTTGATCCTTGATGAAAGCGATAAGTTTGGGGCCAGTATTGAAGATTCACTTCTTATGCCGCTCGAACGTGGACTGATCTACATTCCACGATACGAAGGCGGAACGATAGGCGTTCCCGACTGGAATTCGAGACCGATCGTGATCACGACCTCAAATGATCTGCGCCACAAACTCAGTTCGCCGTTCATTTCGAGACACGTTTACAGCCGGTTCGCGAGTCCTTCGCTGGAAAAGGAGCTTGAGATCTTATCGACAAGAAATAAACGCGCGACTTCAGCCCACTTAGCACTTACAACCAAGCTAATAGACGCCGTTCGCGGAATCGCCGGAATGGAAGATCATCCGAGCGTCCGTGAGTCGATCGACATCGTTGCAGCTCTCGAACGCGACTCGGTTGAGTCTCTGAATTCGAAAAGCTTGGTCCGATATTTTTGCTATTTCGTGAAGACCGGCGCGTCCAGAGAACTGCTGACTCTTCAACTCGACTATCTCTTGGGGATGACGCACGCCTTCCACCCGGACATCGATTCTTGGCTAGGCTCGCGCGATGCGAGTTGGAAGATTAGGTGGCCGCAGTTCGCCGACAATTCGTTATGAATAGAACAGAACCCACATTGGGGCTTTTTCGAGGATCAAACAGTTGGTGGTTCGCACTCAATACTCTGGCCTACTGGTAGTCGTTTGCGTGGTCGGCGTCTACGGATTTGTCAGAATATTGATGCCGCAGAGCGAAACGGCCCAGGTTCGATTTGTTGAAACTCGTGGGCCTGAATTTGAAAAAGAGTCTTCGCCGACCGGACCGCAGACCGAAGACCCGTTCTCCGGCCTCGAGTATGATAATGCGGTAAGACTCAGAGAAACGTCGGCTTTGGGAATGGCGATCTCGTTGTCGGTGTTGTCGCTGAATGCTCAAAACGGAAGACTCCCAGAGAATCTCGATCGGATAATTCGCCACCTCAATGCCGCCCGACTACTTCCGCCCGGGGTTCAATCAAATTCAGCAACTATTACTTCAGAGCGAAGCACGTTTCATATCATATATCGACGCGAACCCTTTTCATTTGAGGTACTGGCCGTACCAAAATCCGATCTAGGCTCACAATTACTTTTTAGATTTCCGCTCCCTCAAAGCGAACCCAATACCGTTCTATATTTTGAAGCGCTCCGCGATAAACCCTTTCCGGCAGCACTTTCAACTGTTGAACAATTGAGTGCGTCAGGCTGGAGGATACGGCATTGGCGAGGTGATGTATCGTCCATTACTTCGGCGACATATGACTCGCTTAAAGAACAGAGTGATTATCTTCGTAACACACGGTAACCGATCAAGCTATGTTTTCGCGTGAATGGATTGAGAAATTCGACGCTTCCTACGGTATTCCAAGGAAAGCAAATGAGCAGTATCTGCCATCGTATCAAGCGTTTTGGCAGTGGTCGGCTGACATTGGCATGTGTGTTTTCTTCATTGCTTTGGGATTACTCGGTTCAATAGTCTGCTTGTTTGCGGGATATCTTTTAGACGTTTATGGTCTGATAACTTTGGTTTTTTGGGCGATGGCTCTGATCTGTCTTGCGGGTTCGCTTGTAGATTCCTATTCACTAATGTGGGCGTACCGCGTTCGACGAATGAGTACTGCCCATGGCTCAGCGCGGTGGGCGAAGGCATCCGATCTGATTCGCTGCGGTCTGATGAATCGGATTGGAGGATTGCCATTACCTGCAAATGCGCTTCCTCTCGCAAAAGCGTTTTGGGGTCGCGATGTATATCTTCCCGCAAGTCAGTGGCTTCGCCACTTTGTTATGTTCGGCCCGACCGGTTCCGGTAAATCAAAGACTTTTTTCGTGTCCATGATCCGGGCGATACTAACTAAATCATCATGTCTGGTTTACGATCCAAAGGGCGAGCTTTTCGCCCAGACGGCCCGTTCGGCCGAAACGATCTATCGTTTGGACCTCAACGATCCGACAAGAAGCGATCGGTGGAACTTCATTCCAAAATGTAGAAACGATCCTGCATTTACGTGTCAGATTGCCGGGATGATGCTCGGTATAGAAGGCCGACGCCGGACGAATGCGGATCCTTTCTGGGGTGATGCCGAACAGATAGCTTTGACGGCAATTTTGCTTCACATCGCGGAAGTTTACCGTGAGAAAGCTATCCCAGCGTTCGCCGCCGACTTTCTACTCTTCTTAAGCGGTGACGGCGATCAGGCTTTCAACGACGCGATGATGAATTCCCCAAGCCTCTACGCGAAACAAGCTTATTTGGCTTTTCGCCAGGCACCGGTTCAGACTCGCGGATCCATTTTGATTGGTTTGTACAACAAGCTTCGACCGTTCACACTTGCACCTGCTCGGATGGTAATGATGCCGCCAACCAAAGACGAAGCGGCTCTTGGTTGCCGCTCGATAAACTTCGCAGACCTTCGCAAACCCGGTACGGCAATTTACCTTGTCGTCTCGGAAGGGGCCGCTGACGTCTATAAAGAGTTTATCGCTACCTTCATCGGACAGGCCGTTATGGAAATGAGGCTCGATGGTGTAAATGAACCAGAGCATCCGTGCTTCGTTCTCATAGACGAGGCTTACCAGTTGAATGTATCGGAGGTTAAGAGAATATCAGGTATCGGGCGTGGACGCGGTGTTGGACTCGGTCTCGGATACCAGGACTTACCTCAGATGTACGACCAATACGGTCGTGAGCAGGCGAATGCGATACTCGGTACCATAATGACCAAGATCTTTCTGCCGGGCCTTGACGATGTGACTGCCGAGTACGCCTCAAAGCAGCTGGGCGAAACGACGATCTTCTCAAAAACATTTCAGGACTTTCCGGGAAAGAAACAGGACAACACCAGATACGCGGAGCAAAAGCGTGCCCTCATGCTGCCGAATGAGATTCGACAAACAGCAGCTCATTCCGAAGTGTTGATTATCAGCGACACCGCCCCGCCGATCCGCGCTGCATACCCGCCCTTTGCGGTTCACAAAAACACTTCTTCCGCCGCGACCAAAGGTCAACCTCGCGAGATCCACCTTGGAGATATTGATCCTCAATTCTCGTTTACAGACTCGGGCCATGCTAACGAGGCTGCCGAACATGACAAGGCAGCTCTCAAAGAAGTTATCTCATCTGAGGTCGATCGAATCTGTTCGAATGAACGTCTTTCAGAACTGGCTTTTCCATCTGCAATAGAGCCAGCACTTGACTCGCTGGAACATCAAAAAGACGGCGAATCGGTGAAAAAGGATCCAGTTTTCAACGCTCTCAACAACCTTCCTGTCGAGGTAGGATACTTTTCTGCCCAAGGTAATGGAGGTTCTTTGGTGATTGAACACGCATCGATCTAAAACGTATGTTAAATAGACTCAAGATCTCGCTCATCCTAGCCCCGCTGGCCCTCACAATGTTGATCGGCGTCTATGTCTACTCCCTTTGGTCGCAGGAACGGAAGCGAATCTCAGAAATCCCCGTTGACGCAACCGCATTGATGAACAGAGATCTGGTGAAGTTCCACCAAAAACGCGGTTCGTTCCCCGCAATGCTGAAAGATCTAGAAGGCGTCGTCTGGGAAAAGAAGGATCGAAATTATGTTTCGGAAGGGCATTCAATGATTCACAGAAACTACTTCTATCTTTACTCAAGAATTGACCAAAATCGGTTCACTCTCTGGGCCGTCCCAATCGGCAAAGAGCGTGAGGAGGCATCAACATTATTTTTAGTAGGAACGCCCATGAAAAAAGAACATGGAAAGGAGCCGCTCTCACTGTAGAAGATGTCGGCAAACTACCCCGGTTGTTACCGATCGAACAGGATTTGGCTCTTAGAGGAATGGTTGAGCAGGTAGATCACAAAGCGATGTACTCGAATTCGAAGTAAAGTATTTCTTTGCGAAAAGTACCGAAAAGTGGTACTTTGTGCAAAGGATTACTTTCATGAGATCACAAAGTTCGCAACTAAGAGTCGAAGAATGGGTAGATAAGGAGATTGCTTTCGGCCGGAGCGCTTTCTCTCTGGATCGAGTTGAGAGTGAGCTGCCGCAGTATTCTGAAACCGCGATCAAACGTTCTCTGAACCGATTATCACGAAAGGGCACCATAATTTCCGCCCACAAGGGCTATTACGTCATTGTCACGCCTCAATACTCGTCACGCGGGATTCTTCCGCCGGCACTATTTATTGACGGACTAATGCGTTTCTTGGAGCGTTCATATTACGTTGGCCTTTTAAACGCTGCTGCATTTTACGGCGCGGCACACCAGGTGCCTCAAGAGTTCTTTGTCTTTACGAGTTTACCGCCCATGAGGCCGACCGTGAAGAAGGGGATAAAGGTAAATTACATAACCAGAAAAGAGATCCCAGATGACCTTCTCGAAAACCGAAAGACCGAAACAGGAGTTGTAAAGATTTCCTCGCCAGAACTTACCGCTGCCGATTTGGTGCAGCACCATAAAAGAGTCGGCGGTTTGAACCGAGTAGTTGAAGTGCTCTCAGAGCTGACCGAAGCGATCCGTATCGAGAAACTAAACAACGAGTTTATTCAGTTCGTTCCAACTGCCGTAATTCAGCGGCTGGGTTATCTGCTTGAAACAGCAACAGGTGCAGAGTCCCTTGCGGACGGGCTCTATAAAGCCGCAGCGTTAAATGTCGAAAAGTTCTTTCCTGTGCCATTAAGTACAACAAAAAGGAAACGTGGATTTCCGGTTGAAACGAGATGGAATGTAGTTGTAAATGAAACGATAGATACCGAATAGTGATTCCTACCGCATATATCACCCAATGGGCCAATTTTGTCCCATGGCAGACAAATGAACAGGTCGAGCAGGACCTTGTGATCACACGCGCTATTGTGGAAATCTTTTCGGATGATTTCCTACGCGAACGACTGGCGTTTCGCGGCGGCACCGCTCTTCATAAACTCTACTTGACCTCGCAACCTAGGTATTCCGAAGATATCGATCTCGTTCAGATCAAACCCGAACCAATTAAAGAAACGCTTGCCCGCCTTCAAAGCAGGCTTGAATTCGTCGGTGCGGCATCTGTGGCTCAGAAGAAAGACAATAATACTCTGCGTTTTCGATTCGAATCGGAAATACCTCCGGTCCAACCTTTGAAACTAAAAGTCGAAATAAACTGCCGCGAACATTTTAACGTGATGGGTTTGCAGAAGTTTCCCTTTGCAACGGAATCTGACTGGTTTAGCGGAAGTACTGATATTGTCACGTACAGGATCGAAGAGCTTCTCGGAACGAAGCTTAGGGCTCTGTATCAGCGTCGTAAAGGGCGCGACCTCTACGATCTTTACAAGGCGTATCAAGAGCAACGGCCAGATTCTCAACAGATCATTGAAGTTTATCGAAAGTATATCGCTTTTTCCGTAGACAATCCGCCAACTAGAAAACAGTTTCTCGGGAACCTCGAAACCAAGATGCAGGACAACGAGTTCCTAGGCGACACACGGGCGTTGTTGAGACCAACGGAACAGTATGATGCTAATGAGGCATTTAATTTCATAAAGGATGAACTTATTGAAAAGCTCTAGGCTTCTGGTTTGCCGATCAGGTAAATCGAGGCGTAGTTAAGCTACCGAATACGCTCGGACGTAGTTCGAAAATGGTCATCCCGACTTCGAACGTCTGCGGACATCGACTGCGTGGAGAATGGAAGACGATCTTTGGATAGCTCCTTGTCATTAAATTGATTAACAATGCCGCTGAGTTCGAAAGTCAGCAATTGTCGCGCTTCGTTATTCGTACTTCTTGCTCCAACCGAACTCAAATGATCCGTTAAAATTACCCGGGTTCGTTCCTCAACAAACTTCGGATCGGCATTTGCGAGTGACAATTCGAGTAGCTCGGTTTTCAGCGCTGCTTGAAGCTTGCCTGGTTGGAGATCGGGCGTGGATTGGTTGGTTCCGTCGATGAAGGGACCTTTCGATTCCTGGGTGGTCAGTTTGGCCGTTGCTTCTAGCCTTTCCTTCTGCTCGGTAGCTACTTGATAAACGAAATCCCTCTCCGCAGGCGGCAGTTTGCTGTAAAGTTCACTGTGGTCGAAGTTGTTTTTGAAGCGGAGTTCCTCATTTGGGGTTTTGAGACTTTGGAGAAAATGCTTTGTTGCTGATAAGGAATCGCTCAGGTACTTTCTTTCCATTCGAGATTCCAGACTTTCGATCAATTGTTGGGCCTCTGGGCTACGTGCGATCTCGCCTCTTTTCAAAGCCTCAGTTCTTGCTTTTGTTGTCTCGCGGTCACCGGCGTAGTTAAGTTTCGCGACGATCATTTCGGATGTGTAGTGCCGGGGCGACTGCTCGGTAAACAACATTTGCATTTCTTTTTGCGTCAGAGCCGGAAGGTTCTTAGTATCTCGATTCTGGGCATTCTGTAGCTTTTGAAGCCCCACAGAGGCATTTTCAATCCGTATCTTTGAAGACGCTTCGATAACTTCCTCACGCGACTGACAGCGATCTAACATCTGTGCGTAGTCTCGATACCGTCCGTTGAAATGTCGAAGTCTCGTTTCAGGTTGAGTTAGCTGGTACTCAAGATATGCGGATGCTAATCGAAGGTCCTCGTAATTTAGTTCCTTTCCTTTCACATGGTTCTCGATCGGCTTTTCAGATTTTGCCTTAAAAAGTTTGAGAATTATGGAGGGCGAAATGCCATTTTCCAGGGCATCGTCCAGTGCCGGAAATTTGACCTCAGCCCAGTGCTTCATCTCTTCCACGGAAATTTCGGAAGCGAGCAAGTTTAGATGTGTACTCTCAAGTTCGATGCGCTCAAACCCGAGAGTACTATTAACGTGTTCAGAATCTGGTTCCGTTGCAAGATGCTCGAAGGTTTCACTAGGTTCTTCGACCGATCCTCGTAATTGATGGTCCGTATCGTGGAGATCAGGCTCGAGAAGCGACTCATACTGGATCGAACGGTCAGTTGGTTCGAGCTTCTCCATCTCACCCGCAACAATTGCGATTTCTGCTAGAGTCCGATCGAATCGCTCTGTCGTCGATTCTGCTTTCGACTGATCGCGATCCCGATCCAAAAACTCTCGTTTCCCGTCGAGCGCGTCATAGATCCAACGAAAGACCTTTGCCTCGGTCTCTCGATCTGCATTGCTGCCGGCGATGGCTTTTCCATAGTCAAGGATCTGTGGTGCGACTTCGCGAGCTTTGTCTGACCTTACCAATGGTTCAAGCCGCATAACTGCGTAGCTAAGAGTTGCGAGTTGGAGCGGTGATTTTAGATCGTGCGACTCCTTCGGAATTATCAGAACGCCATTCTGAACGGTTCCTCCACGCTCGTATGTGTCACGGAGAAACTGTGATCTGCTGTTCAAGTACGAAGCGTGCTCGCTCCTGTTGCGGCCATCTGTGTCGTCAAGTTTTGAAAGCTCAAGGTCTGCTCGGCTAACCGAAAGGATCTCGTTGATCGCTCTTTCTGTGCGTGGATTAGAAGGATGAAAGTTTGAATCTTGCGTAAGCGTATGACGTGAGGCTCGATTCAGTTCTTTGACCTCAATTGCCTTCGCGACTTTCTCGATAGCGAGTTTAACGACATCCGCGTGACACATTTGCCCGGCCCGACAAAAACACGTGATCGAAATCGGCTGTCCGTTCCGGAAGGCATCGCCAAGCAAAACCATACCATCCCTCAGTCCGCCATCATTTTGTTTGTAGCTGTTTCGCAGCCGTTCGGAGTAAGCGAAAAGGGCGGCTTCGCGACCGCTACCCCGTGGTGCAATTTCGTTCCGATTGGGTGAAAGAAGCCCCAATTCTGGAGTGCTAATATTCCCGAGATCGAGACTCCTGTTTGGAAGTGTAGACTCCGCTTCATTCAAGCGAGCAACTACCTTATTGCTCAGATCATATTTCATAACTCGCCCCTCCTCGTTTCGATCGCGTAGATAATCGATCAAAGTAGATGGCAAATTATGTGCCTTGTACGGGGCAAAATACATTACCGAAACTATTTCGGCGAAATGAGCCAGGGGCCAAGGAAGTTTCGTGTCGTTGAAAGTTATCTACACCACAAGAGGTAGTATGAGCCAGGTGAGCGACCACATAAAAATGTGGTAAATTAGTTTTAGTGAAACAAGTCTCCGCGTCTGAATTAAAAGATAAAATCGACTTTGGAATCATCACGATCAGAGAAGATGAGTCCCAAGCGGTATTGAAACGCCTCCCGACAAAAACACTTTGTAAAGGAAAACAGACGTATTCAATTTCAACCCTCCTTACGTCAAACGGAGACGAATACTCTATTGCTTCGGTTCGCTGCCTGGAGCAAGGAAACCAACAAGCCCAAACGGTCGCCCAAAGACTGATTGACGAACTAAATCCACAGTGGATTCTCTTAATTGGAATCGCGGGTTGCGTTCCTGATCCCGACTACACTTTGGGCGACGTGATTCTTGCCTCTCGACTTCACGATTTTTGCGTTTCCGCGAGTTTTGAGGATGGCTCACATCAGTTCAATGACCGCGGAGGTCCCATGCACCCCGACGTGCAGAATTTTCTTGCGTCTCTTCCATTTATCGAACCGCTATTGGGCAAGTGGAATACGACACGTCGAATCGGTCCGGAGCGCCCAAAGACAAAACTCAACCCCGAATACTTTTACGGTGATGCCGACTGGCAGACAAAAACGCGCTCCAGTCTGAGGAGATACTTCGGGTCAAGAAGTCAAAGAAAGATTCCAAAGGTCTTCACGGGTTCAGTCGCGTCTAGCGACACTCTCGTTAAGGACATCGGTCTTGTAAAAGAATGGCAACAGTCTGCTAGACACGTAGCCGGAATTGAAATGGAACTGGCCGGTGTCTACCAAGCCGCCCACAATGCGCAAAAGCCGGTTTTGGCCATAAGAGGGATCAGTGATGTTGTAGGTTTTAAGCGTTCTCCGGATTGGACTGAGTATGCTTGCCACACGTCGGCCGCCTTAGCGATAGCCTTACTGAAATTTCGCCCTATAAATCCAATTAATTCACTCGGCAACCAGCTAATAATCGCTGCATCTCCAAAGGATTCAGCGTCGATTGCCCCGACACTATCATCCGCATTTGCCAATCCGCCTAAGGATGTTCCGCCTTTATTAAAAACCGAAACGCTCTACTCGAATTTTTTGCCGGTTACATACTTTCCTGAAAAGATTTACGTGGTCAATACAGAAGCCACAGGTAGGTCCGACGTTTGGAACCTTTTGCGTGAAGAGACAGAACGCCCCCCTGATGATTGGGTTTATCATGGCAAAGCCCTTTATGCTTTTCACGATTTTAATGACCCAATTTGGAAAAGAGTTGTGGACGGAAATGTTGCCGAATCTCACGAGACGGCCAGATGGTCTGAAACTGAAAGCACCGTTGAAACTAACATTTTTATTGAACTCCTGAAGGGTTGCTTGCGACAGATGGGACGTTCGCTTGATCTGTCGTACCGCCACAAAAAGCCACTTCGCTTTCTCTACTTTTCTCCGACTGAAGACTTGTCTGCAAGAACCATTACAACCATGAGTCTTAAAAAGAAAGGGACCCATACGGTTTTCGGTTCTTATCCGAACAAGAAGACCGACGAAATTATGTATTACCGTCACCATGCGTTCCGGTTTGAGTTTGAAAAAGTTGAATCCGATTGGTATTTGCAGATCACGCCGACTTACCACTACACCCGTGACGGCTATCGTCTGTATTGGTTCTATGAAGACCTAATTAGCGGAATAAAACGGCTGGAGAATAATGAAGCGGTGTTTCGTCAAGTGCTTTTCTGGGCTGAAATTCTTAAGAGCGGTTCTCCTAAACTTATAGGTTCTGAATATAGTGACCTTCACTTTGGCGAACTCTTAAAATTTAGCTCTTCATACGGTGTGATAGATGAAGCCTGGTCGAAGAAGGAATCGGCGGCGAAAGTCAAATCGGAAGGAGGCTTGTTGTTTGAACGATGAAGATTGATTTGCTGACACCTGAACCGCAATTAGAATTCGCCAATGGCGGTCTCTGCCATGATGTCCGTTTTGGGATAGGGCATTTTGGGACCTACGATTCAGGAACTGACAAAGCACCAAAGGACATTAAACTTGGCATTATTGGCAGCAATGAGACTATCGATTCTCTGACTGAATGGCTCGAAGAATGTCGAGGGGAGATTCCTGCCAAGAAGAGTAATCAGCCAAACCTTTTTCCACCGTTTCCAGGCTTTAGCCCAGAACATGGATTTCATTCAAAACTTACGTGGGACGATTCCACTATTAGAGCGATTTACTTTAATCAGAAACCAGCAACTCGGAGGGCAGACTTCAATAAGATACTGGAAGATACGGCGAAACTCTACACGGAGGAGATCTCCCGTATTCTTGATAAGTCTGATGTCAGCGTAATCGTATGCGCTCTTCCGCTTGAACAACTCAAAGCTACAACCGCAGCCTATATGACCGCAAGTCTAGCGGACGAGCCTACTTCCGAAAATGAAGATAGTAAAGAAAGCAAAGATAAAGATGTGGTTCAGGCCCTCTATGATTTTCACGACTATTTAAAAGCTGAATCGCTGGCTTTTCGTGTCCCAATTCAAATTGTCCTTCCAGCGACGTATGACGAAACTAAACAAGCGGCGCAAAAAAAGATATTCAATCGCGACCAGCAAGACGAAGCTACGCGAACGTGGAACTTTCATACTGCGCTTTATTACAAGGCAAGAGGCGTTCCTTGGCGAATGCTCCGCAAGCCTTCTGATCTAACAACCTGTTTTCTCGGCATTAGCTTTTTTAATACCTTGGACCGAAAAAACATATACGCCAGTTCCGCTCAAGTTTTTAACGAACGGGGAGAAGGAATCGTTGTCAGAGGTGGGATTGCATACAAAGATACGGAAGACCGACAGGTTCATTTAGATGAGGAGGGTGCTTACACAATAGTCAACACTGCTCTTCAAAAATACTTCGATGAACATAACAACTATCCGGCTCGAATAGTCCTACATAAGACCTCATCATTTACAGAGTACGAACTTGCCGGTTTCGGAAAAGCTTTCAATGAAAAAGGCATTCGGAATGTTGACTACGTTCATGTTCGCGAATCAAGCACAAAACTTTTTCGCACTAAGAATTATCCCCCGCTTAGGGGCACATTGTGGCATCATGAGGACAACAAAGGGATTCTCTACACGAAAGGGAGCGTTCCATTCTATGAGACGTATCCCGGAAAGTATCCTCCAGGCACAATCTATATCGATTCGACTTATGCTCAAAGGACTTTCTCTGAAATTGCGTCGGAGATATTCGCTTTAACTAAAATGAACTGGAACAGTACTCGCTTCGACCAAAAAGTTCCAATTACACTGAAAGCTTCGCGGGAGGTGGGTGATATTCTAAAGTACGTAAGAAACTCAGAGTCGCCTTCTCTTCCCCCGCACTACCGATTGTATATGTAAGGAGACTCGTCAAACCATGATGCGGATCACCGCCCCATGTAAAGAGTTATGGAAATAAGCCTCAGTAGTTTTATTTGAGAAGGTGACAGTGATCTGCTTAGCGGCTTGCCGTTCCTATTTTCAATGGAAAAACGGTATGAAAGTCCTAGCTTGTCTAGCGTAGGCTCGATGGAGGCTATTGGCGGAGCCAGGCTAGGGGCATCTTTGCGGTCCGATGGGAAAGCCGCGTGGATGATAAGCCGATTCTCCGGGAACTAACAGGCCTGTTGAGCGTGCTAAAAACGCGGGGTGATGCAATTTACAGTTCGTTCGGAAATCACAATCGCTCAATTCCGCCGCTTGGCTTTCGCTCATTTGTTATAGCCGGATCGTCCGAAGCTGACCTTCTTTCGTGTTGTGCCTCCTTACGTTCCATGCCCGATTCAGCTCTTTCTTCTGGATCATAGATGTTCCTCAAAACTTCATCGAAACACACGGAATATATTCGGGTCGAGCGTTCCAGCGTCGAGACCAGTCGTTCTGCTTTGCTGCCGGAAGTTCGCTCGATTCTTTTCTCCAATCTCAGTAATCTCGTTTGTTGTGAAGATAGGCTGGTAAGGTGAGGATCCGCAGCACTGCCAATCAGGAGCGTTGCTTGAACTCCGAAGCCTCGTTGGCCGGCATTCGGAGAGTACTTTCGCGGATGCTAAGTCTGCTTTCGGGATTTCCTCGCGCTCTTTGCTCGGCCTTCGATCTCGCGTCGCAATGTTCTATGATCCTTGTCCTCCAGCAGTAGATTTAGTGCGGTCAGAATCGAGCCTTTTCGTGGTAGATCGACATCGTTGAGGCTCAGATAACTCATCGAACCGTTCGATTTGTCCTCGATCGCAAATCTGTGAAAACGTTTCGATCTTCGGTAAAAAGCTAGGTCTTCTTTTGTCTTACTCAGTCCGATATTGCAAAGAATTTCTCTGGCAAATGCGCGGCCCACGATCGCGTGAGAAAGATTCCTGGCTTCGTCGGGGCCGATCTTTCCTTTGGCTCCGTGTTGGCTTGGCACCGCCCCTTGCATCGACGTCCTTTGGAGATTCCAACTCGATGCGTATTCTTTGGGAAATTTGAGTTTTCTTGAGAGTGTGTCAATTTCGATGATCTGATCGGCAGAAAACACTGGCTTCACTGTATCGAAGGTGCTTCGATCAAGGACTTCCTCAAAACTCTAATCTTTGCTCTGCCGTATCGATTTGTGCATTTGCAAGGATTGTTCACTCAGAGAACTATTGACGAATCAAATAGAAAAATTCCCTTTGACTTGGAATTTCCGGCTTGAGGGGCTTGTTCGTCAGATATTCGATTGCCGAGCGAATGCTTTGAAGAACAGGCGACCATCGTTTTTGATATCATTTTGACGAGCTATCATCGCCAAAGAGACTCGATCGTTTCAACCCCTCCACCTTTCGGTAATACGCGTTGTCTTTGAAGTCGAGAGCTGCCGCTGATGTAGCTGCATCCTCATTTCAGAAACCGCTTTTTGTCCAGCGAGAGTCCAAGATCAGAAACCGTTCTAGGTGCGATTTCTTTCTTGTTTTCAAGGTCGGTTCTCACCTGCTCAAGATAGCGAAATTCACGCATTTTCGTGTTCGCTAGACATTCGCTCTGAAGTTCATCGAGTTCTTGTTTATTGAATGCGGGCCGTGGTACTTTTACTCCTCTTTTTCTATAGTCGGTTCGGATCAGATTTACTTCACCACGAATTGATACAGTTTCCTCTTTGAGTTTGAAAAATTCCGATTCTTCACGGGCGAGTATGCTGTTGGTTATCGCTATGATCTGGCGTGATTGCGGTGTTTTGCTTTCTTCCGGAGTTGCTCGCTAATTGCCTTAGCTCCAAGAGCGAGACTCTTTGCGTTATTGCTTTTTCCGGATCCTGATCGGAAACTTGAGGCTCTCACGATTTTCGATAAGAAGGCAATTTTTTCTTCCTTAAATTTGAGTTGATATTCGGCAAGAATACCCCGGCGTAGAATCTCTCGTTCGTGAATATTTCCGTCGCCCTTTTGAAACTTAATGGCGTCATGTTTTTTTGTGGACCATTTCGATTGTGCTGCTTGTCATCGTCATGTTCCTTTTGTTCAGCGATCTACCCTGAAGATCTTTGGTCAGATATTGCTTTTGAATTGCGATATGAACGTGCGGGTTTGCTGTGTTGAGATGAACGGCACCTGCCCAGGCAAGCCGCTCGCTTTTGAGACTCTTTTCTAACTTTCCGATGGCAAATCTTGTTACGATTTTTACTTGCCGCTGGCGTTCCTCATCAGTCGAACCAAGTTGTTGAAAATCCTCCCGCCGAAATGAAGAACAAGATGGTGAAGTTCGTTGTTTGAGGGACGGCCTTTGCCGCAATCGGATTTGAAAGTTGTTTACTTCTTACGGTAAGGTGTTCGCAAACTCGTTAAAAAGTTCACGACCTTTTCGGGCTCTGCATTCGGTCGATCTTACTGTACGCTAGATAATGAATGAGACCGCGAGAACTGCCTCTTTTGATTGAACGTTAGGCGAATAACTCTCGTGATTCGCTCTGCTATTTGGTTCGCGAGGTTTAGGCAAGGGAATCGATTCGCTGTTTTAGTATTCGTATTGGTTTGCAAGGTAGTTGTTGTGAAGGGTTCGTTTCTGGAGACGTGCTCGTGAAAGGAGACATTTCTTAGATCGGACACGGCGTGTTCGATCAGCTCAGCCATTGCGGTAGAGGCGATAACAACACTCTCCGTTTGCGGTCGCTGGTCTCCGGAGACGTGTATTCGGTGAGCTTTGTGGAAAACGAGATTTGCGAGGAAATCGACATACTCGACATCAGAGATTTCCGGTAGTCAGCGAGCTTTTGCTTGACGGTAGTTCTAGTGCATTTTCCAAGCTCGATTCCATTCGATCAAGTACTCTCTCGAATCTCGCCGATGTTGTCGCTTACAGCAAGATCAACCCGTCGTTCTGGCGGCCGGTTCGCAAAGCCAATCGAGCTTTCCGCCAGCGACCCGAAGCAAAATGCTGGAGTCTATCGTTCAAAGGCCCGAAATGGATCATTCGACGGACAATCGCCAGACTTGTTCTCACCGGTTTCGGCTGCGATCTCTTCAAGCTTTTGTGGTCGTCTTCGTAGGGCCTGACGCTGATCGGCCGCCTGTTTTGACCTCGATATCGAACTCGATGTTTTTACTATTTTCTCTCTGTGCACTCCAGTCCCTCGATTTTGTGGCGGCGTTTTGTCACCCAGTTCGTCTGTTTCATTTCAATTTGTCCTGACCATTGGACAGGAGGAAAAGGGGAATACATTGCCTTTTGCGAGAAATATATGAGAACTGCGGTTTGTAATTTTGATGACACCGCGTAACTTTAGTGACAGTGTGAGACTTACGCCAATTACAAGGGTTGGTTCTTGGTCTATCCCGTCATTACCCGCCGCTGTAATTTTTGTTTTTTACGTGCCTCCTCGATCCGCCTCTTTACGCCAAAAGCGGTTCGTTTATTCGCCGCCCGTTGCTACAAATACCGCAGTTCTCTGCTGCGGCACGCCGATTGATTTAACAACCAAGCCAGGTAAATTCGCCAACGTAAGGAGACCAAATACCAAATGGACGAACAGAGCAGTATCACCCCCCAAGGAAGCAGAATTTCCGGGCGTCCGCTGCTGCAGATCAACCGCTTGAACTTCGTAGGATTGAACACCCGTAGACTCGAGCGACCGACAAAAACTGAACCAATATCTTCAGTTTGGCGTCTGTCAGCATGAATACCGATATCAGCCAATGACGATGTTGTCGAGTACGCGCTTAACCACCTTTTGAACGCGATCCGGCATTCAAGAGCTGGCTTAAAACTAGAGGTTAAAAGAGTATGAGCTAGGCGGAAAATGCAGAGGCAGTGTGCCAATCCCATCGAATTTTGCAAGCGGGAGCGAACGACCGATGAGATGACTCGTATTGGGCTAGAATCATTTCAAGCTTCATCT